>CAYUIS010000001.1:0-53249 GCA_964444825.1 uncultured Anaerolineales bacterium
GGACGGGGACTGGGAGCATTGAAGAACAAGTTGCCCCAGGATTGAAATGCACCCCTGTGACTCCAGTGCTGGCCCAGACAGTCGCTCTCAGGTACAATAGAGCGGGGCAGCAAGATGGGCATCTATTTGGGACTTTTTCTCCTTTCGGCGGCCACGTTGGCTTTTGAGATCAATCTGACGCGTATTTTCTCTGTCGCGCAATTCTACCACTTTGCCTTTATGATCGTCAGCCTGGCGTTGCTGGGATTCGGCGCCAGCGGGACCTTTCTGGCTCTCTTTTCTCGTTTGAAGGAACGAAACCCGGCCCAACTGTTGACCTGGCTGGGCTGGGGATTCGCCCTCACCGCGGTTGGCTCATATGGTCTCACACTCTACGTGCCCTTTGATTCGTTCCGGATCGCGCGTGAGTGGTGGCAGGGGGCCGTGCTGATCCTTCACTACACCGGGCTGGCGCTTCCGTTCTTTTGTTGTGGTGCTGCGGTCGGTCTGTTGCTCACGGTGCACCCAGATCGCGCGCCGTTTACCTATGCCGCAAACCTGATCGGCTCGGCCGCTGGCTGTCTGCTCGCCATCGTTGCCCCCTCGCTGGTGGGGGGTGAGGGACTCGTTCTTCTCTCTGCGGCTTTGGGTCTCCTGGCCGCTCTCACGTTTCAACAGAGAGTAGCGCGCAATGGACGGCGCGGACCACGTATAAAGTATGGCGTGTTGTGTGGCGCTCAGGTGCTAGTTGTCTTTGTCCTCATCTGTGCCGCGCTGTGGACCCCATCCGGCCTGGAGGTTCGCCTCTCCCCGTACAAGAGCCTCAGCTATGCGCTCCTCTATCCCGATGTGGAGCCGGTATTCCAACGCTGGAATGGCTTTTCCCGGGTGGACGTGGTGCGCTCCAGCAGCATCCGCAGTCTCCCTGGGCGTGGGTTCCTGTGCCCCAGTCAACCTCCGCTCCAATCGGGTCTCACGGTGGATGGTGATGGTCTGAGCCCTATCAGCCAGGTGGAACCTGGTTTTACCTCCTTGGCGTTCACCGACTGCCTGATGTCCGTTTTGCCATATCGATTGCGGCCTGATGCTCGCGCGCTGATACTGGAGCCCCGGGGTGGGTTTGACGTGCTGGTAGCGCTGGCCGAAGGCGTTCGGCAGGCGACAGTGGTCGAGGCGAACCCGCTCGTCGTCGAGGCGGTGCGGGCGCAGGGGGAGTGGGCCGGTAGCCTGTACGACGATCCGCGCGTGACCGTCGTCGTGGAGGAGGGACGCGCGTACGCGCGCCGCGCGACGGAGCACTATGACGTGGTGGTGCTTTCGCTGATCGCCCCGCAGCGGCAGGTGACCTCCGGCGCGTACAGCCTGGCTGAGGACTATCGCTACACCGTGCAGGCCTTTACTGACTATCTGTCCCGTTTGGACGAAAACGGCCTGTTGGTCGTAATGCGCTGGCTTCAGGTGCCGCCGTCCGAGTCGGTCCGGGCCTTTGCGCTGGCGATGGAGGCGGTCGAGCGGGTCGGCGACGATCCGGAGGAGAGTATCGTCGCACTGCGCAGTTACCTGCAGATGTCCATCCTGATCCGGCGTGGTGGGTTCACGCCGGAGGAATTGGAGATCGTCCGGGCCTTTGCCGCGTCCCGTGCGTTTGACGTCGTCTATCTCCCCGGCATCCAGCCGGAGGAGGTCAACCGGCATAACGTGCTGATGCAGCCCGACTACCATGACGCCTTTGTCGGACTGCTTGAGGCGGAGGATCGTGACGCCTGGTACCGCGCCTATCCCTTCGATGTCGAGCCGCCCAGTGATAACCATCCTTTTTTTGGCCACTTTTTCAAGTGGCGCCAGGCATCACAGGTGTTGGCGATGGCCGGGCATACGTGGCAGCCGTTTGGAGGAGCAGGTTACTTTGTGTTGTTGGTGCTGCTGGCGGTGGCGCTGATCGCAGCCGGGGTTCTGATCTTGTTGCCGCTGGCGGTATACAGACGGGATGGGATTAGGCCCGGGGGACTGTTGGGCGCGACGCTGGGGTACTTTTCTCTGCTGGGATTGGGATTTTTGTGCGTCGAGATCCCGCTTCTACAGCAGTTTATTCTGTTCCTCGGGCACCCGGCCTATGCGATGGCGACCGTGCTTTTTACCCTCCTGCTGTTCTCCGGGGTGGGGAGCCTGCTATCGAGACGATTGTCCCCACGGCTGACACTGGTCCTGCTGCCCGTTCTGGTAGGGGGGTATGCGTTGGGTCTGCCGGTCCTCCTGCAGGCGGCGTTGGGGGCGACGCTCGGGATTCGGGTCCTTATCTCGGTGGTCGCCCTGGCACCAGCGGGTCTTCTGATGGGGATGCCCTTTCCGCAGGGCCTGGCTCGGGTGGAGCGAATGAGCGCCGGCTCTGCCCTCATCGCTTGGGCCTGGGGGGTCAATGGAGCGGTCTCGGTCGTGGCCTCGATACTGGCCGCCCTGTTGGCGCTCTCTTTTGGCTTTTTTGTCGTTCTGGCGACAGGAGCAGTTTGCTACGTAGGCGCTTTGGCCTTAGTGTGGGTCATTCGTTCCCACCCTCGTCCCGATGGGTCTCTACGCCGCCACCAGTAAAGGGGACGAAGGCTACGCCTCCCTTGCCAAAGGCCTGCAACTCGCCATCCGGCCCTTTGACAAACTTCCACAGGGTCTGGTAGCCACCCGGTGGCCCTATGGGGACGACGATCCGTCCGCCCAAAGCCAATTGCTCTACCAGGTATGTTGGTAGGTGGTCGGGAGCTGCCGTGATGATTATGGCGTCAAATGGACTGTGCTCGGGCCAGCCATAGTAGCCGTCACCCTGCTGGCAGTGCACGTTGTCATAGTTCTGGCTCTCCAGCCGCTGCCGTGCACTCTCGGCCAACTCGGGGACGATCTCCATGGTGTAGACGGTTATGCCCGGTATCTCGGCCAAGATGGCCGCCTGATAACCGGAACCGGTGCCGATCTCTAGCACCTTGTCCCCTTGTTTTAGCTCCAGCAAATCGGTCATCAGTGCCACGATGTAGGGTTGTGAGATCGTCTGACCGTAGCCAATGGGCAGTGGATAGTCGCCGTACGCGTGCTGGCGCTGGCTTTCGGGTACAAAGAGGTGGCGAGGGACTGCCCGCATAGCACGCAATACGTCGTCGTCAGTGATCCCACGTCTCTCAATCGTCTCGAGCACCATCTGCTCCCTTTGGCGTAAAAAGCCCTCGTCGTCGCCTTCCGCCGCCTGGAATGGGGTAGGGGTTGGGTGGCTTGGTGAGGGTGTTGGTTGCGCAGGTGTTTGGGCCGCCGAACACGCGACGAGCAGGACAAGTGCCAGCGTCAAAATCACTCCGTTCCCGCGCATTGCTTTGTCCTTTCTGTTGCATGCTCATGTTAGCTTTTCTTGGCTTTTTCTGCCTGGTTCGTCTAGCCTGGGCTGAGGGCTATGGCCGTGCGTCCCTACATTGGCATTCTGAGCTGTATTGTCCCTTTCTCTACATAAGCTTTGAGACCTTGCAGAGCTTGGCGATAGATCCTGGACACACGCCGTGTAAGGAAGAGGAGACGAGCTACTACTGCGCGCCCTCCGTAGAACTCGTGGCGGCTGATCACCAGGGTGCCCCCAGCAGTGGCTTCAAAGTGGAAACCGTGGATCGCCTCGGTGCCCATCACCTGTCCCCGCCAGGCCACGTAGGGCGTCGCGCTGAGCTCGACTACGATCCCGTTCCCCGATACGGCGCCCAGAGGAAAGCCAAACTCGACCGTCTGGCGAAACTGGGCGCCCAAGGTCCAGGGGATACCGGCTGTCCACGCTGCCTCGACCAAGGCCGGAAACCAGTGAGACCAGTGGCTGATATCAGAGAAACAGGTCCACAGCACCTCGGGTGAGGCGGCTATCTCGATACGGTTCTCTACCACAGCCTGGGGTTTGCTATCCTTGGCCATTTTGTACCCTCTTTTCGCAACAACATTTTACTCGAAATACGGTTGCTTGCCAAATGAAACGGGCGAACGCACTGCGGCCCCGACGCCGATTCCGACCGCCGCCGCGCCCAGGCTGTTGCTAACCACATGAAACGGGCGAATGCGCTGCGGCTATAACCTGATCTAACGAAACGCTGATACTGCTCTTATCTGTTTCTGATGCAAGGGTGGTATATTCATCATAAAGCGCTACAAGACGGTGAGTTCATTTCACGATTAACTTGATCGACTCAATCTCTTTGTAGCGAAGCACAAGCGAGCGAATGAGTGAGGAGGACAAAAAATGGGAAAGATCATTGGAATTGACCTGGGTACGACCAACTCGGTGGTCGCCGTGATGGAGGGCGGTGAGCCGGTGGTGATCCCAACGGCTGAGGGTGGTCGGCTGTGCCCGTCAGTCGTCGCGTTCACCAAGAGCGGCGAGCAGCCAGTGGGGCAGACTGCCCGACGGCAAGCGGTCGTCAACTCGGACAACACTGTATTCTCCGTCAAGCGGCTGATGGGGCGGCGGTATGATGAACCCGAGGTCGCAAAGGCCCGGGAGGTTCTGCCGTACAAGATCGTGGCCGGGCCTTCAGGGGATGCCCGTGTTCACATTCCCCAGACGAACAAGGAATACGCGCCCCAAGAGATCTCGGCTATGGTGCTGCGCAAGCTGAAGCAGGACGCCGAGGCATACCTGGGCGAGCCGGTCAAGCAAGCGGTCATCACCGTGCCGGCTTACTTTAACGACAGCCAGCGCCAGGCGACAAAGGATGCCGGCCAGATCGCCGGTCTGGAGGTGCTGCGTATCATCAATGAGCCTACGGCAGCGAGCCTGGCCTATGGGCTGGACAAGGAAAGCGCAGAGACCATCCTGGTCTTTGACCTGGGTGGTGGCACCTTTGATGTATCCATCCTTGACGTGGGTGAGGGGGTCGTCGAGGTGCAGTCCACCAGCGGCGATACGTTCCTCGGCGGCGACGACTGGGATCAGCGTATCGTAGACTATATCGCTGACGAGTTCAAGAAGGACCAGGGCATTGATCTGCGTGCGGATCGCCAGGCCTTGCAGCGGCTCAAGGAGGCAGCCGAGAAGGCCAAGATCGAGCTCTCCACCGTGATGGAAACCGAGATCAACCTGCCCTTTGTCACTGCGGACGCTTCTGGCCCCAAGCACCTGCAACTGAGGCTGACGCGGGCCAAGCTGGAGCAACTGACCGAGGACCTGGTGGAGCGGTGCCGGGGACCCTTTGAGCAGGCTCTGCGCGATGCAAAGCTGGAGGCCAGCAAGCTGGACCAAGTCGTGCTGGTTGGTGGTGCGACCCGTATGCCGATGATTCAGAATCTGGTGCGCGAGCTGACCGGCGGGAAGGAACCCCACAAGGGTGTCAATCCTGACGAGGTAGTCGCCATCGGTGCGGCCATCCAGGCTGGCGTTCTGGGCGGTGAGGTGAAGGACGTACTGCTGCTCGACGTGACGCCGTTGACGTTGGGCGTGGAGACGCTGGGTGGGGTGATGACGCCTCTCATCGAGCGCAACACCACCATCCCGATTCGCAAGGGCGAGGTGTTTTCCACCGCTGCCGATGGTCAGACCGCCGTGACGATCCACGTCCTACAGGGGGAGCGGCCTATGGCAGCCGACAACAACAGCCTGGGAATGTTCAACCTGGAGGGTATTCCTCCCGCGCCTCGGGGCATCCCGCAGATCGAGGTGACGTTCGACATCGACGCCAACGGCATTCTGAACGCCTCGGCTCAGGATAAAGCCACCGGCAAGGAGCAGCAGATCACCATAACGGCCTCCACAAACCTATCCAAGGATGAAGTGGAGAATCTGGTCCAGGATGCCAGGCGGCACGAGGCAGACGACCGGAAGCGCAAGGAGTTGGTGGAGGCTCGAAATACCGCCGACACCTTGATCTACCAGATGGAAAAGACGCTGCGCGATCTAGGTGGCCAGGTGTCTGCTTCTGATCGCAGCCGCGTCGAACAGGTCATCGAGGAGCTGAAACAAGCCAAGGACGGAGAGGACGCCGCTCGCATCCAACAACTGATCGAGCAGTTGCAGCAGGCCAGCTACGCCATCGGGCAGCAGATGTATGCCCAGCAGGCGGCGGCACAGCAGCAGACGACCGGTGGGCCACAGCCTGGCGGCAACGGAGGACCTCCGCCTGGGTATGATGGTACCTCTCCAGAGGGTGAGGGCGAGGTAATCGAGGGCGAGTTCCAGGAGATGTGATTTGATTCCGGTGGGCTAGACGATTAGGCGACTGGTAGATTGGAGCAGTGCTACGGACCGATCTACCAGTCGTACACCAGCACCTCAAGGGAGAAAAAGATGGTCGGAGGAGTGAGAATACCGGTCCGCGTCAGCACCAGGCCGGTTTCGGAGGGAACTGGGTTTGTATCCCAGCCGGAAGACGCCAAAGCCGCTCTGCCGGTGGTGGATCGTGACGAGACGATCGACACAGATTTGCCTGTGGTCCCTGAACGATCACGGTTGGGAAAACTGGACCCGGCTTACAATCACCGGGAGTCAGGGGCAGGAGAGGAAGAGGATAGCGCCGGCGAGTGGCGCGACCGAGCCTTGCGTCTGCAGGCCGAGATGGACAACTTTCGCAAGCGCCAGCAACGGCTGGCTGACGAGCGTGTAACCTCCGATCGCGAGCGGTTGCTGCGAGCCTTTCTGGGTGTGGCCGACGACCTCAATCGAGCACTGCGTGCCGATGGAACGGACGTCGAGAGCCTGCGTCAAGGCGTGGATCTGACGTATCAGAGCCTCGTCCGTGTTCTGAGTCAGGAGGGGGCAGAGCCAATCGAGGCGGTGCACCAGACCTTTGATCCGCAGTGGCACGAGGCAGTGGCCACCGTGCCCCACATAGAGGCGGGTGTTGAACCAGACACGGTGGTGAAGGTGATTCAGGTGGGCTACCGCCTGGGAGACCGGCTCCTCAGACCCGCGCGTGTTCTAGTCGCCACCTAAGCGGTCCACGTTCCTGGCTATGGAATACAGAGACTATTATCAGGCGCTCGGTGTCAGCAAGGATGCCAGCGAAAAAGAGATCAAACGAGCGTTCCGTAAACTTGCTCGCCAGTACCATCCGGACGTTAATCCGGGTGACCCCAAGGCCGAGGAGCGATTCAAAGAGATCAACGAAGCCCACGAAGTGCTCTCCGATCCGGAGAAACGGAAAAAATACGATCAGCTTGGGTCGGCCTGGCAGGATTGGGACCGTACGGGCGGCCAGCCTGGTGACTTTGATTGGGGTCAGTGGGCCAGTGGCTCTCCCGGCGGGCAGGGCCAGCGGGTTCATGTGCGCTACGGCACGCCGGATGATCTGAACGACCTGTTTGGCGGAGCTAGTCCGTTCTCCGACTTTTTCAGCCAGATCTTTGGCGGCGTGGGGGGGAGGGCTGCCTCTGGTGGCTCTAATTACCAGGTGCGCCCGCAGCGCGGACAGGATTTTGAGCAGCAGGTCGAGATCAGCCTACGGGAAGCCTATCACGGTACCACGCGTATTCTGCAGAAGGATGGTCGTCGGCTAGAGGTCAAGATTCCGCCGGGCGCTCGAACCGGTTCTCGGGTGCGAATGACGGGCGAAGGTAGCCCGGGCGCGATGGGTGGGCCGGCGGGGGATATCTATCTGCGCGTCGCAGTAACGTCTGATCCCCAGTTTGAGCGCCAGGGCGATGACCTGCACGGGGCGGTGGAGGTAGATCTGTACACAGCCGTTCTCGGCGGCAAGGCCCAGGTGCCGACTCTGAGCGGCCCCGTGAATCTCATGATACCGGCCGGTACCCAGAACGGGTGCGTGTTTCGTCTGCGCGGGAAGGGTATGCCGCGTCTGCGGCAGCCGGAGCAGTATGGTGACCTGTACGCCAGGGTGGACGTGCGGCTGCCTGAACAGCTTACGCCGCGTCAGCGGGAGCTGTTCGATGAGTTGCAGAGACTATCGCTAGGGGAGACCGACGGGTGATGAGACGCAGGACCGAGCTAGCGACGAGACAGACGACACAGTTGATGAGCAGAGTCACCTGGCAGGGGGAAACGACCGTCATCACGATCGCTGTCGCCGCCCGCCAGTGTGGCCTGACGGCGTACACTGTGCGCCGTTACATCCGCCGTGGGCTGCTGAGCGAGGCGCTGACCGAAGCGGATCTGGCTGAGCTGCGGCGCATTCGTCGTCTTACGGGACTGGGCGTCAACCTGGCTGGTGTGGAGGTCGTACTTCGCATGCGACGGAACATAAAGGAACTCCAGGCCGAGGTCGACCGCCTCCAGGCTCTCCTCAACACTGGGCCTGGAGGGACTGGAATAGAGTAATGGCAGCGGGCTCTCACCTGTGGTACTGGTGAGTGTCCCACCGGGCAGGAGGTGTTTATGAAACAAACTCGTTTGATGGTTCTGGTTGTGATTATGGCGCTGGTGGCCACATCGCTGGGATGTGGTCTGTCCGGCGTATTCCAGGCCCCGGCGCCCGCTCCGACGGCAACCTCGGTGCCAACCTCCACCCCTGCCTCGGATGGGATAGAGCCGATCGTTGAAGCGCCAGTTGTCGCGCTGGAAGCGCAGGTGCAGGCGGTCTACGAACGGGCGAATCCAGGGGTGGTTAACATCAGCAGCATCAGTTACGCGTATGATTTCTTTTATCGTGCTGTTCCTCAAGAGGGGACGGGCTCTGGTTTCCTCTACGACCCAGAGGGGCATATCGTCACCAACTATCACGTGGTGGAGAACGCGGAGGAGATTTCGGTGACGTTGGCCGATGGCCGGGTCTTTATGGCTACTCTGGTCGGTGAAGACCCCACCAACGATCTGGCCGTGATTAGCATCCAGGCCGACGATGGCCTACCCGCACCCATTCAACTGGCAGATTCGGACGGTCTGCGCGTGGGGCAGTTCGTGGTTGCCATCGGCAATCCCTTTGGCCAGTTGGGTACTTTGACGGTGGGTGTGATCAGCGCCCTGGGGCGCATCATCGAAAGCCCCGACGGTCGTTTTATCGGGGAGGCGATCCAGACGGACGCTGCCATCAATCCGGGCAACTCTGGCGGCCCTCTCCTGGACCTGCGCGGGCGTCTGATCGGCGTGAACTCTCAGATTATCAGCCCCAGCCAGGGCTCTGCAGGGATCGGCTTCGCCGTGCCTGCCAACACGGTCCAGCGTGTGGTGCCCCAACTGATAGCCCAAGGTCGTTACCCGCATCCTTGGCTCGGCGTGGAGTATCTGCCCTTGACGCCAGAGAGAGCCCGGGTATTTCGCCAGGCTGGCATGGATGTGCCGGTGGATGAGGGCTTGCTGGTGATCCGGGTCGCGCCAGGCAGCGCCGCTGACAGGGCAAACATCCGGGGTGGCGACCAGATCGTGAGAATTGGCAACCTGCGCATCCCGCTGGGCGGGGACATTATCACGGCGATCGACGGCGAACCCATGACCGATTCCAAAGAGTTTGTGGTGTATCTGGAGACGGAGACGCAGGTAGGAGATGGGGTCGATGTGACCATCGTACGGGATGGCAACGAGTTGAGCACTCGGGCGACGCTCACCGCGCGGCCCCAACAATAGTCGGTCACTGTATCTGCCACACTCCCTTGACGCACCATCTGCCGCTGCTATAATACCCATCATGGGAAGACGGCCTTGACCTGGGCCGTCTTTTGGGCACGGGATTCCGTTTTAACGCGGGAGGTGGAGACCTTAGATGGGCCATTTGCTTCGCTCCGCTCGCGATGACATTATCCTGGTGGTAGACGATGAACCGGCCATCGTCACGGTTGTTCAGGAGCGGCTGACCCGGGAGGGGTTCGCTGTACGAGCGGTGGCCAGCGGTGAAGAGGCGCTGGCTGACGTGGAGCGCAATCCCCCCGACTTGGTCGTGCTGGACGTCATGCTGCCGGGGATCGATGGTTTTGAGGTGTTGCGCCGTCTGCGAACCACGGGATACGACGTGCCCGTCGTCGTGCTCACCGCCAAGGACGAGGACATAGACAAGATTGTGGGGCTGGAGCTGGGGGCGGACGACTATCTGGCCAAGCCCTTTAACCCCCGTGAACTGAGCGCCCGCATCCGCGCGGTTCTTCGCCGCCAGGCCGAGTTAAAGGCCCTCAAAGCTCGGCTGGCCCACGTGGAGGAGGCGGAGGATGGTCCTGCGCCCGATGAGGGACTGCATTTTGATCTCGCCCGTCGTCGCGTCTGGTTTGAGGGCCAAGCTCTAAAGCTACGCCCCAGAGAGTATGACCTGTTGCACTTTTTGGCGCGCCATCGCGGGCAGGTGTTCACCCGCCAGGTCCTTCTTTCCCAGGTATGGGGACACGAGAGCTATATCGACGAGCGCACCGTAGATGTGCACGTCCGGCGTCTGCGCAGCAAGCTGGCCGCGATTGCCCCCGACGCCGAGGTCATCCTCACTGAGTGGGGTGTGGGCTATCGCCTGGCAGAGGAAGACTAGTGGTCGGGAGACCCGGCTTTTCAGGTGAGGCAGAAGAGGCTCCGCTTGCGAAACCGCCGAAACAGATTGCTTTCCGTCGCAAGGGTCTGAAATCCAGGTTCACGCCCACCAGGCGGCGACAAAGCCTGGCCTGGCGGCTGGCGAAAACATACCTCCTGACCACGTTGCTCATCCTGATTGGCCTCGGTGCGGCTATCTACCTCTTTACTGATGTCTACCTAAATCGGCAGTTGGAGACGGAACTGGCTGCCCAGGCTGATTTTTACGCGACCTATGCGGCCAGCCTGGTCCCCGACGAGAGATCGCTGGCTGGTCTAGCTCCCACCATCGTCGATCTGTTTGCTCCCCAGGCCGACCTCACCGTGCGCTTTTTCGCTGGCAGCGATGGCAGGCTCCTGGCCGCCACACAGGACATCGGGCCACAGCCCAGCCGGGCGGCTCTGACCGAACTGCGCTATCGCGGTCCAGCCGTGTTTACCCAGCCCAGCAGCGACCTGCCCCACCGGCGCTACGCGGCCCGGTCGGTCGTCGCCAGCGACCGCGCTGTTGGCGTCGTCGAGGTCTCCAGGTCTACCCTGGTCAGCGATCAGTTCCTGACTTCCCTGCGCACCATTCTGCTGGTCTCCATCCTGGTCTCGGGCGTTATATCCCTGCTGGTCGGCGGGATCCTGGCCCGCGGGTTGAGCGGGCCTGTCCGTGATATGGAACGGGTCACCCGGCGTATCGCTGCCGGTGACCTGGACGCCCGCCTGGGCAGCTACCCTCCCGACGAGATGGGACGATTGGCCCAGAGCATCAACCACATGGCCGCGCGGCTGAAAGGATTAGAGTCCGCTCGCGCCCAGTTCATCAGTGAGATTTCCCACGACCTGCGCACGCCGCTGACGGCTATCAAGGGGCTGCTGGTCAACCTGATCGATGATTCTGAGCCGACCGAGCGAGCTTCCCTGGAGATCGCCGAGCGCGAAACCGACCGCCTGATTCGCCTGGTCAATCAACTGCTCGACTTTTCTCGCTGGCAGGGAGGCCGACTGGAATTGAACAGACGCCTTGTTGACGTCGGTGACATCGCGGGGGATGCCGTTGGACTGAGCGCAGGGCGAGCCCATCACCGCAACGTCAGTCTGACGGCAGATATTCCCCAGGGCTTGCCAATGATCTCTGCTGATCCCGACCGGCTCCAGCGGGTTATCCTCAACCTGTTGGACAATGGGATCAAATTCACACCGGGCGGGGGGCAAGTGGCGTTAAGCGCGAGACAAAAGGGGGGAGAGATCGAGATCAGCGTGCGGGACACGGGGCCAGGGATGAGCGACGAGGAGCGAGAGCGGGCTTTTGAGCCATATTATCACGGTGAGGGAGGCGGAGCAGGTCTGGGGCTGACCATCGCGCGCGCCACCGTGGAAGCGCACGGCGGCCGGATGGGCATCGAGAGCGGCGAAACGCAGGGCAGCCGGGTGTGGTTCACGCTCCCCCTGTAACAATTGTTCATATGTCGGTAACAGCCCTGTCGTTGGCTGGTAGCATTTTTGTGATACATTGGGGTCACTTGGGGGAAGAAACCAGGTTTTGTCGCGTTGCTTACAGAAAAACCTGGTTTCTCATCACACAAATGAAAGGAGCGACAGATGAACAAGAAATGGTTGATTGGTTTGAGTGTGTTGACAATGCTTTCCCTCCTCTTGACTGGCTGCCAGAGCGGGCCAAGCGCCGAAGAGATCGTGGAAAAGATGAAAGAGGTCGAGGCCAACACCGAGGACGCCCACGCCGTCGTCGAGTTCGACGTCGATGTTGAGGAAATGGATATGGAAGTGGCGGTCGAGCTGTGGGAGCAGAGGCCCAACAGATTCCGGGCCGAGGTGCTCGAAGCTGACAAAGCCGAACTCAAGGGAGTCGTCAGCGTGACTGACGGCGAGCAGGCCTGGCTGTACCATCCAGGTGAGAACGTGGTCGTGACAGGGGCGCTGGGTGAGTTGGAATCGGAGGAAATCCCCGTCAACCCCGAGCAGTTGATCCAGCTTATGGAGGAAGGCATCCAGTGGGCGACGGACAACTTTGAGGTAGAGTTGTTGGGCGAGGAGAATCTGGGTGGTATCGCGACGTACAAGCTAGAGTTCACGCCCAAGGAGGGCGAGGAATCTGCTCTTCCGATCCCCATAGAGGGCAAGGTCACGCTGTGGGTGGAAAAAGATCGCTGGATCGCGTTACAGGCTCACCTCGATGGCGGATCTCTGGGCGCGGGCTGGATACGTGTCCGCTCGTACGAGTTCAACATAGGTCTGGACGGCGCGCTCTTTCAGTTCGAGATTCCCGAGGGAGCTGAGGTCATCAGCGTCGAGGACATGGCGCCTGTCCCGCTGACCCTCGATGAGGCACATGAGCAGATCGAGTTCCACCTGCTCATCCCCGCCTACGTGCCGGAAGGGGTAACGCTGATCGACGTGTTCAAGGTGGGTGAGGCCCTTGTCCTGCGCTATGATCATTCGACGACCTCGTTCACCATCGTGCAGGGCAACTTGCCACAGCCGATGAGGCAGACCCCCAGCGGTGAGACGACGGAGGTCACCGTGCGCGGTCAGACGGCCACCCTGATCGTGAACAGTATGGGCAATAGTTTCCTGACCTTGACAGAGGATGGAGTGAACGTCGTCATCGCCGGCCACATCACGCAGGACGAAATCCTGGCGGTCGCCGAATCGTTGCAATGACTCGACAGAGCGTAGAGGAAAGAAACCAGGTTCTTTCTGAAAAACCTGGTTTCTACGTTGTAGTGCGTGCGGTGGCCCTGACCCGCCGCTACAAAATGGGTGATGGTTTCGTAGATGCGCTGCGGGGCGTGGATTTGGCCGTCGCTCATAGGGAGTTTGTGGCTCTCGTAGGGCCTTCTGGCTCCGGCAAGTCCACTGTGCTCAACCTGATCGGCGGGCTGGATCAACCCACGAGCGGGGAGGTGTGGATCAACGGCACCGAGCTGAGCGGTAGCGACGAGCGTGCCTTGACCCGGCACCGCCGGCAGCACGTGGGTTTCGTCTTTCAGAGCTTTAACCTGTTGCCCCGTCTGACGGCTGAGGAAAACGTAGCCATCCCTCTGATGTTCAGCGGGGTGCCGGAAAAGGAACGGCTGGCGCGCGCGCGGGGACTCTTGGAGCGCGTCGGGCTTGGACCGCGCCTGGATCACCGTCCCACCCAACTCAGTGGCGGTGAGCAGCAGCGTGTGGCGATTGCCCGTGCTCTGGTGGGTCAACCAGCCCTCCTCCTGGCCGACGAGCCGACCGGCAATCTTGACACGACAACCGGCGCGGAGATCATGTCCCTGTTGAAGGAACTGAACCAAGAGCGCGGACTGACCCTGCTGGTCGTCACCCACGACCCGGAGGTAGCCGCCTTTGCTAGCCGCGTCGTCACGCTGCGCGACGGGCGGGTGGAACATTGACGTTCAAAGACCTGGCAAAGACGGCCCTCAGCAATCTGGGCCGTCACAAGGTACGCACTGCTCTCAGCTCGGTCGGCGTGACGGTGGGCATTCTGACCATCGTCACGATGGTCTCACTGGGCGCCGGCGTGCAACGGAAGATCGTTCGCTCATTTCAGTCCATTGGCCTGGAGACGATCGAGGTGCGCCCGGTCACCGAGGAACGGACCGTATTCAACCAGTTCGCCGAGCCCAAGCGGACGGTGCTCATCACGCCACAGCTTGTCGAAGAGTTACGCGCGCGGGACGACGTCGTGGAGATACGCCCTCACGTGTCCGTGGCCAGAACCGACGGCATGCGCGTTTACCTGGGGGTTGGAGATGAGATAGTGGGAGTGCGGGTGAGCGCGCCTGTCTGGTGGGACAGACCAGGCGATCCCTTTGCCAAACCGCCTGAGCTGGTAGCCGGCGAAGACCTGAGCAGTGACGCCGAGGGAGACATCATCGTCAGCACTCGCACGCTGGAGAAGCTGGGATACGAGGGACAGGCCGCGCTTGAAAGCCTGATCGGGCAAGAGGTCGTCCTGGTGCTCAAGGCCCCGCGTGGCGATGAGCAAGAGTTTCCCCTCCACTTGGTGGGCGTGCTCGAGACCTATCACGGGACCAGCTATGCTGGCGCGTTCATCGGTCCGGCTGACTCTATGGCGCTGAAGGCGTGGTGGACCAACGATCCCGATCTGTTGGAACACCAGGGCTACGACTCGCTCACCGTCAAGGCCGCCTCTCTGAACGACGCCGTTCAGGTCGTTGATCTACTTCAAGAGCACGGCTTTGAGGTCGAGTCGCTCAAGACAACGCTGGACATGGCGAACAAGGCGATGGCCATCATGCAGACGATGTTGGGTTCAATCGGCGGGTTGGCGCTGTTCGTGGCCGCTATCGGCATCGCCAACACAATGGTCATGGCCATCTACGAGCGCACGAGGGAGATCGGCATCCTAAAGGCCATCGGCGCATCTCCCGGCGACATCCGCCTCCTTTTCTTGACAGAGGCAGCCCTCATCGGCCTTCTGGGTGGGGTCGCCGGCACCATCGGTGGATGGCTGTTGGGGCTAGGCCTCAACAAAGCCATCCTGGCCTATTTGCATTGGCAGGATATCCCGATAACGGGCACGTTCTTCGTGGTCACGGGCTGGTTGGTGGTCCTGGCGCTGGCCTTCGCAACGGTGGTGGGCTTGCTGGCGGGGCTGTACCCGGCTGCGCGTGCGGCGCGGTTGGACCCGCTTGAGGCGCTGGGGCACGGGTGATAGACGGTGACATGATGACCTTGAGGGATCTGGCAAGGACGTCTTTCGGCAACCTGGCACGCCACAAGGTGCGCACGCTGCTCAGCGCCGTTGGCGTGACGGTGGGCATCCTGACCATCGTCACGATGGTCTCCCTGGGCGTTGGCGTGTACCAGGAAACGGCGCGCGTATTTCGGGAGGCGGGTCTGGAGCAGGTGAGGGTGTACCCGGCCACCGAGGAGCGCACTACGTTGGACCCGTTCGCCTGGCCCAAGCGGACGGTGCTCATCACCTCGGAGCTTGTTGGAGAGATGCGCGCGCGGGATGACGTCGTGGAGGTACGTCCGCGGGAGCTTGCGCCCTGGGGCGCAAACATCTCTCTGAAGATTGAGGACGAGGCGATTCAAGTGCGCGTGGGCGAGTTTCACTGGGGTCTGAGCGATCCCTTCTCGGAACAGCCCGAGCTGGTGGCAGGGGAAGGGCTGGCCAACGGTTCACTAGGAGACATCGTCGTCAGTGCAAGCGCCCTGCAGGCGCTGGGGCACGAAGGACAAGACGCATTCGAGCAATTGATCGGACAGCAGGTGGCCCTGGTGCTAAAGGCGCCACGGGGCGACACAAAAGAGTTCCCGTTCCGTGTGGTGGGCGTGCTCGAAACGAGCTACGGGGCCGAGGCCGGCTATTTCGGAACGCACGTTGGCCTCGCCGATATGCTGGCTATGAACGCGTGGTGGTACAACGACCCCGACATCCTGAAACACGAGGGCTATGATGAGTTGATCATCAGGGCTGCCTCTCTGGAAAACGCCGTTCAGATCGTCGAGTTGCTTGAGGAGCGCGGGTTCGAGGTCGAGTCGCTGGGCATGGTACTGGACGTGATGAACAAAGCGATGATCGTCTTGGAGACCATGCTGGGATCGGTCGGCGGGCTGGCGTTATTCGTGGCTGCCATCGGCATCGCCAACACGATGGTCATGGCTATCTACGAGCGCACCAAAGAGATCGGCATCCTGAAGGCGGTCGGCGCCTCGCCTCGGGACATCCGTGTCCTGTTTATGGCGGAGGCGGCCCTGATTGGTCTGCTTGGTGGGATTGTGGGCACGATTGGTGGCTGGCTTTTGGGAATAGGTCTTAACAAGGGTATCCTGGCCTACCTGGCGTGGAAAGAGCTTCCGGTCACCGGCACCTTTTTTGTCGTTACCGGCTGGCTGGTTGCTCTCGCGCTGGTCTTTGCCACCGTGGTAGGATTGCTGGCTGGACTGTACCCGGCTGCCCGTGCGGCGCGGCTGGACCCCCTTGAGGCCCTGAGGCACGAATAGGGTGGGTAACTTGGGAGGCGAGTCGTGATGGATGAAACCCTGGGAGAGAAAGCGGTATATCGGGACCGCACCCCGTTTCTGGTCGTCATTGGCGTTCTTTTGCTGCTGATCGGCATAGCCGCTGCCTTTCTGGGGCCGCTGGAGATGACCTGTTTCTACTTTTTCTCTGAGGGTGGCCGTTTTTACTACGAGGGTTTTGGATTTGGCTCGTTCATGTTTGGCAACATGGCGTGCCAGATCATTGGATACTATGTCGCGGCGATGCTGCTTATTCCTCTTGGGTACGGGCACCTGAAGGGTCGTCGCTGGGCAAGACCGTCCTCACTGGCCTTGCTCTGGTCCTGGCTGGTCGTCGGCTTGCCTTTGGTGATCGTGTTCTTTCTCATCCTGGTGACGGCCAAGGAGCTGTCCCTGGTCGCCGTTCTGGTCGCGATTGGGCTGCTGGGACTGTCCTACCTGCTCTTTCCGTGGCTGCTTATCCGGTTCTACCGCAGCCGAGACGTGCAGATGACCTTCGAGGCCAGGGATCCCAAGCCCCATTGGATCGAGAGACTCCCCATACCAATTTCGGCATTGGGTTTCCTGTGTCTGTTCTACGCGATTGTGCTGCACATTCCCATCTTTTTCAACGGCATATTCCCGTTTTTCGGTACCTTCCTCTACGGCATGCAGGGTATCGTTGCGCTTGATGTGGCCATCATGTGCCTGTTGTGCCTGACGTGGGGTACGCTGGGATTGAGGCGCTGGGCCTGGTGGGGTGGTGTGGCCTGTTTTGGGCTGCTTGCGTCCTCCTCGATGGTGACGTTCTCAACGTCCAGCCTGGCGGATATTCTGTCGGTGATGGTCTTTGCGCCTGAGGAGATGAAGGCCTT
Source organism: uncultured Anaerolineales bacterium (assembly GCA_964444825.1). Lineage (GTDB taxonomy): Bacteria > Chloroflexota > Anaerolineae > B4-G1 > B4-G1 > CAYUIS01. The sequence continues at coordinate 17,269 of CAYUIS010000001.1, forward strand.
GCAGGGCGTACCAATTCAAGGGTTCCATCTGGCCGTGTTCTTTGGGTGTCCACTGCTCGCCACCTTGGGCCTCGTGGTTTTCTCCAGGCGGTACTTTTGGGGCGGTAGCCAGACTAGGCGTAATCCCGAATAGACGACGGCATGATTGAGGTCACTTGACGTTGTGACTTGCTTTGTTATAATGGCGTGTACGCGCGGGGCGGCCTGCCCAGGCCGCCTCGCTGTGTGAATCGAGGGAGTATGCTGGAAAAACTGATCAAGGTTGAAGAGAGATACGAAGAGCTGACACGGCTGATGGCCGATCCAGAGATGGCATCGGATTACGAGCGCGTGACTGAGTATGCAATAGAGAGGGCCGAACTTGAGGATGTCGTGACTGTCTATCGGACCTACAAGCGTGCGACCGATGAGCTGGAAGAAACGAGAGCGCTGCTGGCTGAGGACTTGGATCCGGACCTACAGGAACTGGCCGAGGCGGAGGTTGTTGAACTTGAGGCCCAACTGGAGGAACTGCAATCCCAACTGCGCCAGTTGGTGCTGCCCAGAGATCCGCGCGACACCAGGAACGTCATCATCGAGATTCGCGCCGGAGCTGGGGGTGACGAGGCGGGACTCTTTGCCGCCGATCTATATCGTATGTACACCCGCTACGCTGAGCAGCGGGGCTGGAAGACGGAGCTGTTGAGCGGCCATTCAACGGGCATCGGAGGATTCAAGGAGGTCATTTTTGACGTGCGGGGGCAGGGTGCTTTCTCGCGTCTCAAGTTCGAGAGCGGTGTGCATCGCGTGCAACGTATACCCATCACCGAATCCTCGGGTCGCATTCACACCTCCACGGCTACGGTGGCGGTGCTGCTGGAGGTGGAGGAGGTCGAGGTTCACATCGATCCTAAGGATCTCGAGATCGAAGCCTACGGTTCCTCAGGCCCCGGTGGGCAGCATATGCAAAAGAACGCCACCGCCATCCGCATCACGCACTTGCCCTCTGGGCTGGTCGTCCGTTGTGAAAGCGAGCGCTCGCAGACACAGAATAGACATCGGGCGTTAACCATCTTGCGGGCGCGTCTCTACGATCAAGAAAGAGAGAAGCAGGAGTCGAAGGTAGCGGAGGCACGACGGACGCAGGTGGGCACCGGCGAGCGGAGTGAAAAGATACGCACCTACAACTTTCCTCAAAACCGTGTCACCGATCATCGCATCGGCCTGACACTCTATCAACTGGGCACTGTGTTGGATGGCAGCCTCGATTCTCTTGTGGATGAACTGAACGCGGAGGATCAGGCAAGGCGCCTTGAGGCTCTGGGACAGACCGAGTGACGCACACAGGCTCGCTGACGTTGTTGTTGCAAGGCAGGCACAGAAACTGAGGACCCGAAACCCGGAACTTCTCGTTGGAAGCCCGATATTAGAAGCTCCACTCGGGCACCCTGACCCCGGTAAGCAGAACCTCGTCCCCAACACTGACCAGGTACTCCGACAAGCCGTCGCTCGTCTCCGGCCCCTGAGCAGCACGCCCCGCCTCGAAGCCGAGGTGCTGCTCAGCCACGTGATGGCCGTTTCCCGTGCCAGTCTCCTGGCACATCCAGAGCGCCGTCCGACCGCTGGCCAGCTATCCAAATTTCAGGGTCTTGTTCGTGACCGAGCTTCCAACTATCCTCTGCCCTATGTCATTGGCCGCATCGAGTTCTACGGCCTGGAGTTTGAGGTCACGCCTGACGTGCTGATCCCCCGCCCGGAGACGGAGACACTGGTGGATCTGGCGCTGGCACGCAGGCCTGGGAGCGTGGTGGATGTAGGGACCGGTTCCGGTTGTGTTGCTATCTCGCTGGCGGTTCACCTGCCCGAGGTTGTCGCCCGCGCTATCGAGATAAGCCCGGCCGCACTGGCTGTGGCTCAGTGGAACGTGGAACGACACGGCGTGGCCAGGCGGGTGCAATTGATGGTCGGGGACGTGCTGAATCCACGTCCCAGCCCGGTGGATCTGATCGTGTCTAATCCGCCCTATATTCCCACGAGCGAGTGTGCTTTGCTGCCCGAGTCGGTGCGCGACTATGAGCCTCGGCTGGCGCTTGACGGTGGATCAGATGGCCTGGCGCTCGTCCAGCATTTGTTGGAGCAGGCGCCAGCGGTACTCAATCCTGGTGGAGGAATACTGATCGAGATCGGCGCGGATCAGGGAGAGGCTGCCACCTATATAGCTCGCACCACGTTCCCCCGGGCCACAGTTCGGGTCCATCCTGATCTGGCCGGACGAGATCGGGTATTGGAGATACAGACGTGATCCGGCTCGTTGCCCTTGACTTGGATGGCACGCTGATAGATGATGTTAAGGGAAAGAGCAGCGCTCGAGTCCGCCAGGCCATTTCGGCGGCTCAGGCGCGTGGCGTGGTGGTTACCCTGGCCACAGGTCGTATGTTTGAATTCGCACTGCCTTACGCGCACGACCTGAACATCACGGCTCCCCTCATCTGTTACCAGGGGGGACTGATCCGGGGACCGGATTCAGAGGTCCCCTTTTACCGGGCAACGATGGAGCCAGATCTGGTGCGTGAGGTGCTCGAATGGCGGGACCAGCACGATCGACACTTGATACTCTATGCGGATGATCGGGTCTTTTTGGATGACCGGCGGCATCCCCAGAATTTCTACTATGAAATGCTGGGTGATAGGCTGGTTTGGCTGGACGATGTCTCCTTTGCGCTTGAGCAGCACAAGATGATCAAGTTCCTGGTCTTTGTCGAGCCGCACGAAACGAACCACGTTGAGGCGGAGCTGCGACAGTTGTTCGGAACGCGGATGGAGGTGACACGCTCTCACGCCCAAATTGTCGAGGGAAACGGGGCTGGGGTGTCGAAAGGCGACGCTTTACGGCGGCTGGCCGCTCACCTGGGTGTTCCCCAGGCCCAGGTGATGGCGGTTGGCGATCAGGACAACGATGCCTCGATGATTGCCTGGGCCGGTGTGGGCGTTGCGATGGGGAATGGCAGTCCCGCGACCAAGGCAGTTGCTGATTGGGTTGCCCCGCCGGTGACCGAGGACGGCGCCGCCGTGGCCATCGAGCGGTTCGTGTTGAACGTCTCTTTTCCTTGACAAGGAGATGGTGAGATGAAGCTATTTGTACCCGGACGGATCTGTCTACTGGGCGAGCATTCCGATTGGGCCGGAGGACATCGGCGCATCAATGCAGAGCTTGAAAAGGGTTACACGCTGCTCACTGGGACCAACCAGGGCATCTATGCGGAAATCGAGCCTCATCCTACTTCGCTGGTGTTGACGTCGACGTCGCCCGACGGCGAGAGACGAGGTCCTTACGAGATCCCAATGCAACCCCAGGCCCTGTTGGAGGAGGCCCAACAGGGAGGCTTTTGGAGCTACATCGCGGGTGTTGCCTATCAGATACTGACCCACTACCACGTACGGGGCCTGGTGATCGACAATTACCGGACCGATCTGCCCATCCAAAAGGGGCTTTCATCCAGTGCGGCGATCTGCGTCTTGACCGCCCGGGCCTTTAACCGGATCTATGATCTAAAGATGACCATCCGGGGTGAGATGGAGCTGGCCTACCAGGGAGAGATCACGACGCCCTCCCGTTGCGGGCGTATGGATCAGGGCTGCGCTTTTGGCAACCGTCCGATTCTGATGACCTATGACGGTGATCATCTGGGTGTGACCGAGTTGCAGGTGCCAGAGGATATGTATTTTGTCATCGTGGATTTGCAGGCCCAGAAGGACACGATGAAGATCCTGGCCGAACTGAACCGTTGTTATCCTGTGGCCGAAAAGCCGATCGAGAAGGGCGTGCAAGAGTTGCTGGGGCCGATCAACAAGCGGATCGTTCATCAGGCTGTGGAGGCGCTCCAGGCGGGGGACGCCCAACGGTTGGGGGCGCTGATGGTCGAAGCGCAAGCGTTCTTTGATCGCTACGCAAAACCCGCCTGTCCGGAGGAACTGGAAGCGCCGGTGCTACACCGCGTGCTGGATCATGAGCCGCTCAAACCCCACGTCTGGGGCGGAAAGGGGGTGGGCTCCCAGGGGGATGGTACGGCCCAGTTTATCGCCCGCAGCGAGGCCGACCAGCAGGCAGTGATAGAGATCATCGAGCGAGATTTGGAAATGGGTTGTCTCTCGCTGACTCTGGGCGCTGGGCAGACGGTGCGCAAGGCGGTCATCCCCGCGGCCGGGTTTGGGACGCGGCTGTTCCCGGCCACAAAGGCGACAAAGAAGGAACTGTTCCCGATCGTGGACCGGGATGGCATCGCCAAGCCCGCCATTCTACTGATCGTCGAGGAAGCCCTCAACGCCGGCATAGACGAGGTGGTTATCATTGTCCAGGCGCATGACCTGGAGGCGTTCCAGTCCTTCTTTAACGTGCAGATCACGATCGAGAACTATAACAAACTCCCACGTCGCTCCCAGGAATATGCGCAGCGTATCCTGGAGATGGGCCGGCACGTCACGTTCGCCATCCAGTCGACCCAGGAGGGTTTCGGCCACGCCGTCTACTGCGCGCGCGAGGCGGTCGGCAACGAGCCCTTCCTGCTGATGCTGGGAGATCATCTGTACCGTTCCTGTGGTGAGATCTCGTGCGCGCGCCAGTTGATCGAGGCCTACAACAAACACCGGATCAGCGTACTGGGGTTGCGCCGCACGCCGGAGGATCAGATCGCAAACTTTGGGACGGCGACAGGGGTATGGATCGAGGAAAACCGCGTGCTGAACGTCACCGAGTTTGCGGAAAAGCCGACGGTGGACTATGCAAGAAACAACCTGCGGGTGTCTGGCGTGGCCGACGACGAGTATCTGACCGTTTTCGGGCAGTACATTATCAAGCCCCAGTTGTTTGACTATCTGGAGGAGCACATCACGAACAACGTCCGCGAGCGTGGCGAGTTCCAGCTCACGTCGGCGTTGGACCGCTTAAGACGGGAGGACGGTTTCCTGGGATTGATAATGGATGGGCAACGGTACGACATCGGCCTGCCTGAGTACTACCTGGAGACCCTACAGACCTTCCGTGAGTGACTGGCGGCGGGCGCGCACGCGCTCAGGGCTAGATCCTCTCCAACACCAACAGGTGCGAAAGACCAAAAGCTCGTAGCGGGGTGTGCTCAAGGGCGTACGTGAGCGTACGCAGCGCCCGGCCCAGGACCGGGGCCCGGGCGACGATGTTGTCGTAGCCGGCAAAGATCACCGTCTGGTGAACAATACGGACCGGGAGGCCGCTGAACAGGCGACTCAGATCACCGGTCGTATAGGCCCGGACGTGGGGCGCTAGCCGGTCGCGCAGGGGTGTCGGCAGCCAGTTGATCAAGGGTACGTTGCCAAAGTGGTAGCGCCCTCGCCAGACGAGACCGTGCGTCTCGAAGGGATATAGCCGGTTCGGCACGAATACGAAAATGCGGCCCCCGGAGCGGGTCACCCGCACCATCTCGGCCGCACAGGCCCGGTCGTCTTCGACGTGCTCCAACACCTCGTGGGAGAAGAGGACGTCGAAGGTTGCGTCAGGCAAGGGAAGGCGCTCACCCGGAGATTGGATCACGCCGGCCGTGCGCTCTCGCGCCTCCAGGGCACGCTCGTGCTCGATCTCGACGCCAAAGACGTGAGGAGTCTGGCGCAGGAAAGCGGCCGTGTACATCCCCACGCCACAGCCCACGTCGAGCACCCGCTGACCCGCCAGCGAGGCCCAGCGGCACACCATCTGGAAGCGTCGTTCCTGCCCCGCTCGCCAGACGTAGGAGGGATGGCCCCGCAGGGCGGCTTTATCGTACACCTCGGTCATTCTCCGGTTGGGAAATCAAGTTGATGGGACAAAGGCCTTGTGGGCCGCTGTCTGCCGGCGTCCTTGCTAGTGCATCGCGGCGGAAATGAACATCTGGTTCCCTGCTCAAAGGGGATCGTCAGATCCCCGTCTCAAGCGTCGTTCTCGCCGCGCAAAGCCGGGATCTGCCATCCCTGGCGAGCACAGAACGGTTTGGTATTCATGCCTACGCGTACTAGTGTGTACGTTCCCCGACGTGCAGGGCCACGATCTGTCACCCAATCCACCTCAAGGGTGGTGGTTAGGGTTGTCTACCGCCAACCCGTGAGCAGACGCGGCATCGTTGAGACGATCATCCGAGGAAAGGAAGACAAGTGGCGCGAGATCATTATCGACCAGCCGCTGATTGGCGACGACGGCCGTCGCCAGGTGGACGGCGTCGTAGGCGCGCAGCGGATGCGCTTCGAGCAGACGGTTGGCCTGATCGATGATGTTGCCGACGGCAATGGCGATCTCGTATTCGTCCAGACAATCCGACCGGAAAGCATTCTGTAGTTGCGCATACTCCACCGATGTCAACACGCCTTCGCGCAGTCGCCGCGTCAGAGCGCTCGTCATCTCCACGATTGCCAGGTGCACGATGATGGCGGAATATGTTGGCTCCGCACTGAGCATTGTGCGGAGCCAGCCACTTCCGGTTTCGTCGACGTAGCGCTTCACCAGTGCGCTTGTATCCACGTAATATGTGGTCATGCGCGATCCCCACGGTCGGCGATGATGGTCTCCGAGAGCGGCCCGGCCTGCCCCAGTTTCCGGGCCAGGCGTGTTCGCTCTTCGGGTGACACAGGCGTGGGAGCATCCCACTCGGGCTCGTAGAGCATTCCCGCCTCTCGAAGAACCCGGCGTACCTCGCTTCGCTCGTTGGCTGTTGCCGACTTGGGCCGGATGACGATCGTTCCCTCTTTCCTCACTGCCTCCAATTCCTCTGCGCCCAGGTCACCCAGGGCTTCGCGGGGAATCAGCAATCCCTTCTTGGTAATCTGCACGTTTACCATTGTATCCATCTCACCGCTCCTATCATTCTGATGCACCCTCAGTATACTTTAAGAGGGTAGTCCCGTCAATTGGCGGCGTCGTGGGCGTAGGTCGTGAGGCCGCTGACGTCCGTTATCACCGTGCGGCTGCCGACCGCACCTAACGGTCACGTTCCCCGATGTGCAGGGCCACGGTTCCCAGCGCCAGCATCCGGTAGCGGACGTTGTGCAGCCCGGCGCGCTCCATCTTTTCCACCAGTTTGTCCGGCGCGACAAAGTGCTGAACCGACCACGGCAGGAAACGATAGGCCGCGTGCTGGCCGCTCAACGTCCCGGTGATGCGTGGCATCAGGTCGGAAAAGTAGAGCTTGAACAGCGTGCGAAAGCCGGGCGTGCGCGGCCAGGTCATCTCCAGGCAGACCACACGACCGCCAGGCCGCACGACGCGGACCTGCTCGGCCAATGCGCGTCCCACATCGGTGACGTTGCGCAGCATAAACGCGCTCACGACACCGTCAAAGCAACTGTCTGGGAAAGGGAGGCTCAGGCCGTCCCCGTGTGTCCAGCGGGCCTTGTCGGCGTCCCGCTTGTGCTGCCCCAACTGCATCATCTCCACGCTCGGGTCTATGCTGACGACGGTGCTTCCCGGCCGGTGGCGTAGCAGGGCCAGCGTCATGTCTCCGGTGCCCGCTCCCACATCGAGCGCGCGTCCATTGGCTGGCAGATCGAGGGCCTCGGCGGCGAGCTGGCGCCAGCGCCGGTCCCGCCCCAGCGACATCAGGCGGTTAAGCCCGTCATACCATCGGGCGATGTCGGCAAAGGAGACGGACTGATCGACACGGGCGGTGGTTTTGACGTGCGCTGCCTCGTCGTCTATAGCAGCCATTCCCAGAACCCGTGGGCAACATAGCCCAGCGTGATGAGGAGCCCGGTCCAGAGGTGGATCTTGATCGTGGCGGCGTTGGCCGGCACCAGTTCTTGCGGTTGGTCGTACGACACCCGCGCTACGCCATACGCTCTGACCGCTATGGGCAGCGTCAGCAGGCCCAGCAGGGCAAAGGGCGTGACCCCGGCGAACAGGACGCCTGCCGCCAGCGAGACATAGACCCCGGCCAGCAGCACGCCGTACGCCGTGGCGGCTCGTCTGCGGCCCAGCCGGACGACCCAGTGCTTCTTTCCCACGGCGGCGTCGGCCCGCATATCCTGGAACTGGTTGATCCACACCACCAGCGCGATCAACAGCCCTACCGGCAACGAGGCAAAAATCGGCTCCCAGGATAACGCCTGGGTCTGGGTGTAGGCGCTGCCCAGCGCCATCAGGGGGCCGAAACACAGGCCGATCAGGATCTCCCCCAGGCCCGTGCCTGCCAGCCGCAGGGGTGGGGCGGTGTAAAAGTAGCCGCAAAAGACGCCGATCAGCCCCAACCACAGCACCGGCAGGCCCCGGGTAAAGACCAAGACCAGCCCGATCAGGCTGCCGGCGACAAAAAAGGCAATGCCCTGCCGCAAAAAGACCTTGGGTTCGACGATGCCCATCTGAATGAGACGGCTGCCGCCGGTAAAGGGGTTGGCAAACTCGGTGTTGATCTCGTCAGAGCCCCAGGTGTGGTCAAAGTAGTCGTTGGTCATGTTGGTTCCAGCGTGGAGACAGATCGCGCCGACCAGGGTCAGCAGGAAAACCCACAGGTTGAACGTGCCGGTCCGTGCCCAGGCGATCGCCGTACCCAGCAGGACGGGTACGATGGCAGCGGTGAAAAACGGCGCCCGCGTCTTGATGATCCACAGCGGTGGCATCTTGGGCGCAGGTTGATCGGGTGTCACAGCGTTCCTCCAGACTCAATCTCTTACGCGAGCCATCACGTGGGTGTCCACGTATTCTCCCTCGCGAAAGGCGTACATGCGCTTTGTCCCTTCGATCACAAAGCCAAACTTTTCGTACAGGTGAATCGCAGCCGTGTTATCCGGAAAGACCTCCAACTCGACCCGCTTGAGGTTGAGCCAGTTGTCGGCCAGGTCCAGCATGGCGGCGACGAGCGCCGATCCGACGCCCCGGTTCCAGTAATTCGGATGGACGCTCAACCCGCAGCCGGCCGAGTGCTGTCTGCGGGGGTTAGTGGTTCGATGTAGGCCACAGGCGCCGACCACGCGACCGTCCACCTCGGCCACGAGGCGGATCAGGCCCTCCGGTGGGTTGGCGACCTTTTCCCTGACCGCATCCGGTGACTGGATCGGCACCTGGAGCGTGCCCCAACAGACCTGGCGGTCGGTCCATATGTCGTACAGGTCGGGCCAATCGTCGGCCTTCATACCCCGCACGGTGATCTCGCTCGTTCCTTCCATAGCGCCCTCCCGGGGCGGCACTATACCACAAACAAACGTTGTTGCCAATTCTCCGACTATTGGATGGCTTCCAATGCCTGTACAACGTGTTCGCCGCGGCTTAGGGCATTGGAAGAGAGATCACGGCGGGTCCAAAACTCGCCTAGATTAAAGGTGCCACCACCACCGGCGCAAAATTCTACCAACGATTGAAAGCATTGCTGTCCGTCCGCAATCGCTATCTGGTATTCATTCCAAATTGGGACCAGATCGGGAACCTGGGCAGGCGCCATGCTGGAAGGAACGTGAATGCTGTGTTCGAATACTGTGCCGCACTGGATCGTCTCTCCTCCCGCCAGCCGGTCGAACCAGACCTTGACTGCCAGGAGATCCTCCCGGGTTTGGCGGGCGTCGGTCAGAAAGACAGCCACGACGTCAGACGAGGGAGGCGCGGCGGGAGGGGCCGTAGCGGGAGGGGCAGTGGGAGGTATTTCCGTCGCCGGTTGAGGTGGTGCGGGGGCGGTTGGTGTGTTGGATGGTTGGGTGGTGGGCGTCGCGGTAGCGGTTGGTGTGTTGGTTGGTGTGGCGGTGGGTGTGGATGTGGGTGTGTCGGTAGGAAGGGGGGTGGGAGTAGAAGTTGGCGTTGGTGTTGGAGTGACAGTCGGCGTTGGAGTGGCGCTCGGTGTGAGCGTGGGAGTAGGAGCCTCTGCCGTTTGAGTTGCAAAGGCGTCTGCGGCTGACCGGGTTGCCTGAGCATCTAGCTCGGCCTGAGAGGGACCGCAAGCAACCAAGACGGCACTTGCCAACAAACATACCAAACTGGAGCGGGTCTTTCTATTCATTTGCAGAACCTCCTAACTTGTTCCCCAGAGGGGGCGGCGAATTCAGATTGGCGTGATGAGTCTTTATCCAATTAACAAAACAACCGACCCCCGCCGGTGAATGCTATCAGCGCAGGGATCGGCTGCCAGTCTTTTCACCCTCCTCAATGAGTCTATGGCTGCGGTGAGGGCTGCGATAGTGCTACCTCTGATTCACGCGACCACAGTATAGCACAAATCGGCGCGTAAATCCATAGTTTTGTGTCCGGGTTTTGACAATTCCTCAGAATGACGGGTTGTCAAAATCAACTTGACCAGCCCGGCTCCTGAGATTGGTCCAATCTTTAAGATTGGACCAATCTGGTCGGCAAAAAGTTGCTGGGAGTAGTGAGTCAGTGGCTTCTGTGCATCACGTACTCGGCGATGGTGTGTAGCATATGCCGGGCGGGGTTGTCGGGAAGGGAGGCTAATGCCTCTTGGCACGTTCTGACATAGGCCTGCGCGTCGGCCAGCGAGGCCTCGATAGCGCCGGAAGCACAGACCGCATCTATCGCCGCTTGTACGTGTTCCTCATCCCGCAGGCCCGACAGCACAGCGTTTACGCAGCCGTCGCTCCTGACCCTCTCCAGGTAATACAGGGTTGGCAGGGTGATCAGGCCCTGACGGAGGTCGCTCCCAGCCGGTTTGCCCAACTGGGCCTCGTCGCCGACAAAATCGAGCACGTCGTCCACGACCTGAAATGCCATACCCAGCTCCCGACCGAAAAGACGCAAGGCGGCGATTTGGGACTCGTCCGCTCCGGCGAGAATTGCCGCCATCTCTGTCGAGGCGGCAAAGAGGGAGGCGGTTTTGGCCCCGATGGCACAGGTGTAGGTCTCCCAGTCAGGACGCTGTCTCTGGCTGGCGACCATCTGCCGGATCTCGCCGGCGCACATTGTGCGCAGGACGGCAGCAAAGACCTTGAACAAACGAGGGTCCTCCAGTTCCGCGACGAGCGACGTGGACTGGCCCAGAAGATAGTCTCCGGCCAGTATGGCCGCCCCAGCTGGCCACTGCATGTGTAGCGTCTCTCGGCCGCGGCGTATAGAGGCCCCATCCACGACGTCGTCGTGGATGAGAGTGGCGGTATGCAACATGTGCACCGCCACCGCCAAACTGTAGAAGGGTTCGAGTCCCGAGTCAAACATCCGTCCCACGAGGAGCACCAGCGCTGGCCGCAGTTGCTTGCCGCCGCCCAGTGATCGGCGCAACATTGAGCTCAGTGGCTCGTCGACCTGCGCGACTATCTCGTGCACTATGTCTCTCATCCGTTCCATTTGGGGATGGATGAATTCCAAAAGGGGGATAACACTCACGGAATCCTCAACTACGTTGTTCATCCTTCTGTCCTTCTCCTTCTGTCGCTAGGCTGGGTGGATGAAGCAGGAGGGGTCCTCGGCCAGGTGGTCCCCGGTGATGGCCCAAGATCGTCCCCGGCAGCCACCGCACAAACGCCGGTATTCGCACTCGCCGCAGCGTCCCTGCAATCGATTCTCCCGCTCTCGCAGGTCCCGAAAGATCGGAGACGTTTCCCAGATGGTGGTGAAGGGGGTCTCGCGCACATTGCCGCAGTCCACCTCGATAAAGGGGCAGGGCCACACCTCTCCGTTGGGCTTGATGTATACAAACCCTCTCCCCGCCGAGCAGCCGTGGAAGACCGTTTCCGCCAGCCGCAGAAGCGGCCCGTTGTGGATGCCGGCTCGCTGGAGGAGGAATGGCCAGTACTGCGGCCCCGCCACCGGTTCCATCACCGCCGTGATGTGACTCTGGGCGTCGGCCATAAAGCGGATCAGCCGTTCGTTAGCGCTCAGATCCAGGGCGGCGTCCTCGATTCCCTGCCCTCGACCCACGGGCACCAGTTGGTACATGATGAGGATCGCTGTCCCCAGGTCCTCCACCAGCTCCATCATCGCTTCCAACTGGTCGATATTGTACTCCATAGCTGTGATGTTTATGTGGAGTGGAATGCCGGCCCGTCGCAGGGCGTATATCCCTTCCAGAGCGGCGTCGAAAGCACCAGGCTGGCCCCGTACAAAGTCGTGGGTCTCTGCATCCAAGCCGTCCAGGCTCACCGCGCCGATCACCACGCCGTAGCGGCGTAGCTTTCGTGCCACCGCGTCGTCGATCAGGGTGGCGTTGGTGGCGAGCGTGTTGGAAAAGCCCAGCGCCTGCGAGTAGGCCAGCAGCTCAAAGAGATCGTCGCGCACCAACGGCTCGCCGCCGGTATAGGCCATCATACGGAACTCGCCCACCTCGGCCAGTTGATCTATGAGGCGCTTGGCCTCCTCGGTGTTCAGTTCATCGGCCGCCGGTTTGCCACCGGACGCGTGGCAGTGGATGCAGTGCAGGTTACATCCCGCCGTCATCTCCCACACCGGGTGGGCAGGAAAGCCAATACAGCCCATACCTCGCGATCCCGCGGCCCCAGGAATACACTTGAAGCCATAGTTGGCGACCCAGCGCGGCAACTGTCTCCATCGTGCCAGCGCGCCGATATAGAGCGCGCTCCCCATCTGCCGCAGGAGCAGGCTCGGGGGCCACCAATAGGGGCGTACCTTGCGTTCGGGGCGTTCTCCCCAGGTATCTATCCAGTTTTCCATCATCTCAGCTCACAAAAGCGAACACATAGGCCGCCGTCGTGCCCAGGTTGACCACCAGATTGGCGGCACAGAGCCGTTCCAGCGTATTCCGGTCCCGCCAGCCTCCCCGCATCATCAGCACGACCAGGGCTAGAGAGACGATCAGGACGGGCAGGTAGACCCACAGAGCCCGGGCCGGTACGCCGCGGCTCAGGGAGAGCAGCATCGCCACCCAACTGCCCAGGCTGACAAAGCCATAAACCAGGGCTGCCCGTTCCCTTCCCAGACGCACCACCATGTTGGTTTTCCCTGTCGCCGAATCGGCGGGGTAATCCGGATACTCGTTGAGCAGGATGACGTTAAAGATGGTAAAGCCGATGGGGACCGCCAGCCAGTGGACCAGCGGCGCGATGGCGCCTGTCTGTAAGTAGTATCCCACAGCTACCGGCAGCCAGCCGTAGCATAAGGCGATCCACAGCTCGCCCACGCCGGTGCTCACCCAGCGCACCGGCCGGGTCGAGTAAAAGAACCCACCCAACAACCCCAGGACGGCAAAGACGACGGTCCAGGGTCCTGTGTGGTAAACAAGCTGGAGGATCAATGCCACCCCAATGGCCAACGCCAGGCAGGCGACGGAGGCCCACAGCGGGGCCCGGCGGGGCACCAGACCACTCTGCAGCACGCCAGAGCCGCCGGCAAAGCTGCTGCGTCCCAGGCGACCCGAGATGGCGTCTTCGTCATAGTCCCAGTATTCCCCGGCGTAGTAGGTGGCCAGCATCACGAACACGACGCCCAGCGTACCCCAGATGCAGACGTCCCAACGGAACGCGCCGCCCAGTCGCCACGCCAGCACGCCCCCCAGGATGAAGGGCAACACGCCCACGGAGTGGAAAGGCGCCCGGGAAAGGGCCAGCCAGGCCGACAACTTTTCACTCGTCTTTGACACGGTATCCCTCCTCGGAAGCCATCAGGTGGCAGACTGGCAGAGTCTAGTGGGGCCGTGGATTCGACACGGTGGCTTTGTCTATGTATACGTAGAAAGCGCCGATGTGTTGTATCTCCTGTCGTTTCTGGTAAAATGGAATTTACACACATTCCCTGTGGAACCATCAATTGCTCGGAGTGGTTACGATGAAGACGCTTGACAGACAATGGAAAGAGCTTGTGATGGAAATCACCGCTTTTTCCCTGGTGATCGTTTTTGTCTCCTTGCTGTGGAGAAACAACCTGTTGCTCTTTTTCATTATGCTGATCGAGTGCTCGGTGGCGCTCTATCTGTGGCACGATCGACTGGAACTGTGTTTCTTTTTTATCATCGCTGTGTTGGGATCCCTGGCCGAGGCCGTGTTCGTCCATTTTGGCGTGTGGCAATATGCCAATCCTAGCTTCCTGGGTATGCCAGGGTGGTTCCCCCTGGCTTTTGGGACGACCGGTCTGATCGGGGCGCGATTGGCGCGCACCTTGACCGCGATATGGGATAGCACAAGCCCCTCGCCTGCTTCTGAAGGGTGAGCTGGCTTGTTGCGCCAGGTCGGGTTCCTCGGCCCCTTTTCGGTCAGTTCAGGCGCACAGGGATCACTCGTGTACAGTCTCGGCCCCTCCACCGGGCACCGATCTGGTGGTGGGTGACGCCTCATTGGGCGGCACTATACCACAAGGACGACGGGTTGCCAATACATCGTGTTCCCGTTTCCCGGCGTTTTTCTCCTTCACTTGACAGGCAAGGCAGGTTGATAGTATAAATGGCAAGGGGAGGTGTGCTATGACCAAGGAAAAGCCCTGGCTGAGGTTCTACGAATCCCACGTTCCGGAACACATCAATTACCCCAATATGACTTTGCCGGTAGCTCTGGAGCAGACGGCGCTCAGGCATCCAGATCAGCCGGCGATGGCCTTTAAAGGCAATTGGTTCTCCTACCAGGCATTTGACCAGGCTGTCGACCGCTTCACCACCGCATTACAGGGATTGGGCGTCGATAGAGGCGACCGGGTGGCCGTTCATCTGCCCAATTGCCCCCAGTTCCCCGTCGCTTACTATGCTGTCCTGCGGGCCGGCGGCGTGGTTGTGCCCTGCAATCCCATCTATACCGCTCGGGAGATGAAACACCAGCTCGTCGACTCTGGTACGGAGGTCATTGTCACGCTCAGTGCGATGTATCCGATCATCAAGCAGATCCGATCCGAGACCCAACTACGGCACGTCATCGTTGCCAAGATCAAGACCTACTTTCCGCGATTCCTCAAGTTGCTTTTTACGCTGCTTGTGGAAAAGAGAACGGGCCACCGGGTGGAGATCTCGGGCGACGCGGACACCTCCTGGTTTATGGATCAGCTTGTTGCAGCGAGGTCGGTGCCCCGACGGGTGCCGGTCGCCTGGGACGACACCGCGGTGTTGATGTATACGGGCGGCACCACCGGCGTCTCCAAAGGGGCGCAGCTCACGCACAAGAATATCCTGGTCAATGCGTGTCAGACCAACGTCTGGGTCAACGCGGGTCAAGCAGATGAAAGCACGCTGACGACACTGCCCTTGTTCCACAGCTATGGCATGACGATGTGTATGAACGCGAGTGTTCTGTCGGGCGGTACCATGATCTTGATCCCCGATCCTCGGGATACGGATGACATTCTGAAGAGCATCGACAAGTACCACCCTGCCTACTATCCTGGCGTGCCGGCGATGTACGTCGCCATCAACAACCATCCCCGGGCGAGCAGGTATGATCTTGGCTCTATCAAGGCCTGTTGTAGCGGCGCTGCTCCGCTACCGATGGAAGTGCAACAGCGCTTTCAGGAGCTGACCGGCGGCCGGCTGGTGGAGGGATACGGCCTCAGCGAGGCATCCCCCGTGACCCACGGGAATCCTACCTACGGGGAGAGCCGCATCGGCACGATTGGTATACCCTGGCCCGATACCGAGGTCAAGATCGTGGACGCTGACACAGGTGAGATGGAGGTGGGGGTGGGTGAGGTAGGCGAGCTATGTATCCGCGGTCCCCAGGTTATGAAGGGCTACTGGAATATGCCGACCGAGACGGCCAATGCCCTGCGGGTTCATCTGACGGGCGGCGATCCCTGGCTCCACACCGGCGACCTGGCCCGAATGGACCAGGATGGCTACTTTCAGATCGTGGACCGCAAGAAGGACATGATCCTGGGTGCGGGCGGATACAACATCTATCCTCGGGAGATCGAGGACGTGCTGTACGAGCATCCCAAGGTCCTGGAGGCTGCCGCCGCCGGTGTCCCGGTCCCGGGCAAGGGCGAGCGGGTCAAGGTGTACATCGTGCTCAAACCGGGCCAGACGGCGACGGAAGAAGAGATTATCGAGTTCTGCCGGGAGAACCTGGCCCCCTACAAGGTGCCACGGTTTGTCGAGTTTCGCGACGATCTGCCCAAGACCCTGGTGGGCAAGATCCTGCGCCGCGCGTTGGTGGAAGAGGAGGCAGAACGTACAAGGTAAGCACATAATTACAAGGTAAGCACATAATAAGGAGGACCTGCTATGAGCTACGGTATTAACCGAGTCACCGTCATTGGCGCAGGCACGATGGGAGCAGCCATCGCCGCTCACGTGGCTAACGCCGGCATTCCTGCGACCCTACTGGACGTCGTCCCCCGAGGGCTGACGCCGGCCGAGGAGGCCAAGGGGCTGACCCTCGACCACCCGGCGGTGCGCAACCGGGTCGTTAATGAGGGGTGGCAGCGCTGTGTCAAGGCTCGTCCGGCCAGCCTGTTCGCCAAGGACGTGGCCGAGCGCGTCGCGCTGGGCAACCTGGAGGACGACTTTGATCGGGTGGGCCAGGCAGACTGGATTGTCGAGGCGATCATCGAGCGGCTCGACATCAAGCAGCAGGTGATGGCCCGTATTGAAGGGACACGCAAGCCGGGCAGTATCGTGTCCACCAACACCTCGGGCATTCCCATCAAGGATATTGCTGACGGGCGCTCGGCTGACTTTAAGGCCCACTTTTTGGGCACGCACTTTTTCAATCCGCCCCGCTACCTCAAGCTACTGGAGATCATCCCTCACACCGAGACCGACCCCGAGATCGTCGAGTTCATGAAAGAGTTTAGCACACGGACGTTGGGCAAGGGGGTGGTGGTCTGCAAGGACACCCCCAACTTTATTGCCAATCGCTTTATCTCGGTCGTCGGGGCCTACACCCTCAACTATGCCCTCGACAACGGCTACACCATCGAGGAGGTGGATAGCCTCACCGGGCCGATCGTCGGCCATCCCAAGACGGCCACCTTCCGGCTGTACGACCTGGTCGGCATCGACGTGATGGCCCACGTGAACACCAACCTCTATCCAGCCATCTCTCACGATCCCTTCCGGGAGGAGCTGAAGCACGAGAAAAGCGCCGCCCTCGTCGAGGCCATGTTGGAGCACAAATGGCTGGGTAACAAGACCAGGCAGGGCTTTTACAAGCGGGTGGATACCGAGGAAGGACGCCAATTCTGGATCCTGGACCCCGACACGATGGCGTACCAGCCGCCTGCCAAAACACGCTTCGAGTCGGTGGGCCGGCACAAGGGTGTGGAGGACGTGGGTCAGCGCATCAACAAGCTCTGCGCCGAGGACGACCGTGCGGGGCAATTCATCTGGGCCACCACCGCCTTTGGGCTCAACTATGCTGCCCACGTGATACCCGAGATCGCCGATGATATCGTCTCCATCGACAACGCCAACAGGTGGGGATTCAACCACGAGCTTGGCCCGTTCGAGATCTGGGATGCGCTGGGCGTGGCCGAATCAGTGGCGCGCATGGAAGCCGAGGATATGACGGTCACACCCTGGGTCAAGGAGATGCTGGCGACCGGGCACGACAGCTTCTACAAGCGGGAGGATGGCCGCCTGGTCTACTATGACCCGGGCAGCAAGGACTATGTCGTCGCAGAGACCGATCCCCGCGCCATCGTCCTGCAGGACGTCAAAGCGGATGGCAAGCGGGTTGTCGCCAGCAATCTCGGCGCTAGTCTAGTCGACATCGGTGACGGCGTCCTCTGCCTGGAGGTCCACACCAAGATGAATGCCCTGGATGAGGACGTCATCAAGATGGCGGTCCAGGCCAGGGAGGCGTTGGAAAAGGACTGGGTAGGTCTGGTCGTCGGCAACCAGGGCGAGCACTTTGGCGCTGGGGCCAATCTTTTCCTATTCGCTATGGCCGCGCAGCAGGGAGAGTGGGAGCGGCTGGAGACGGCGGTCAGAGCCCTCCAAGACGGGCTGATGGCCTTCCGCTACAGCTCTAAACCGGTGGTCACCGCACCGTTTAACATGGTGCTGGCCGGGGCGGCGGAGGTCATGATGGGCTCGTCAGCGATCTGTGCGGCGGCCGAGTCGTACATCGGCCAGGTGGAGGCCGGGGTGGGGTTGGTTCCGGCTGCCGGTGGCTGCAAGGAGTTGGTGCGCCGTGTGATCTCTCCGGTGCTCAGGTACACGCCCGACGCCGACCCGCTTCCCTTTATGCAGCGGGTCTTTGAGATGATTGCCCTGGCCAAGGTCAGCGCCAGCGCAGTGGAGGCTCGCCAGTGGGGATTCCTCACGCCTGCTGACCGGATCGTCATGAACCGCGATCACCTGCTGCACGAAGCGAAACGTATGGTGCTAGAGATGGCCGAGTCAGATTACCACCCGCCGGTGCGCGGCAAGGAAATCTGGGCTATGGGAGCCAATGGCCTGGCCGCGTTGGAGGTCATGGTCTGGGGCTTGAAAGAGGCTGGCTATGCTTCCGAACACGACGCCCTCGTCGCCGAAAAGACGGCCTATATCCTGTGTGGCGGCAAGCTCAGCAAGCCGCAGTGGGTGGACCCGCAGTATATCCTCGACCTGGAGCGTGAGGCGTTCCTGTCGCTGTTGGGCGAGCAAAAGACGATTGACCGCATGTGGCACATGCTCAACACGGGGAAGCCACTTAGGAATTAGGAATTCGGAATTGCGAATTAGGGGGAGAGAAGATGAGGAGCAGCAGCAAGCCAGCGAGTTTTGAGGAGTGGCGGGATGGCGTAACGGTCAAGATGGCCTCGTCGCCGCTGTGGGACTCGATTGGCTACCAGAAAGCGCTGTTTCTGTATGACCTCGCCTGGTTCGATTGCGGGAGCCTGGCGCAAGACTTACGCGGGAAAGCAATCGCGCAACAACTCATCCGCAGTGCTGGCTCGATTAGTGCCAATATGGAAGAGGGGTACGGCCGTGGATTTGGCAGGGATTATGCCCGCTTTCTGGGTTATGCCCTCGGCTCCGCCCGCGAGACCCAGGGCTGGTATTTCCGGGCCAGGCATTTGCTATCGGAGGACGTCGTAGAGCATCGCTGTGCCTTCGCAGACGAGGTTATCGCCCTCCTGGTGACAACTATCAAGCAGCAGAAGGGAAGAAAGTAGGAATTGCGAGTTCGGAATTGCGAATTCGCAACTCGCAATTCGCAATTTGCCCATAGGAGTAGAGAGATGACAAAAGACGCAGTGATCGTTTCCGCCGCACGCACCGCTGTGGGTCGCGCCCGGCGGGGGATGTTGGTGGACGTGCGGCCCGACGAGATGGCCGCCGTGGTGATCAAAGAGGCGCTCGATCGCGCTGAACCGGTACAGGCCAAAGACGTCGAGGACGTGATTATGGGTTGTGCCTTCCCGGAGGGAGAGCAGGGGATGAACGTGGCCCGGATCGCGCTGTTACGCGCAGGACTCCCATACGCCGTGCCAGGACAGACCGTCAATCGCTTCTGCGCCTCCGGCCTACAGACCATTGCCCTGGCCGCCGAGCGGATCATGACGGGCTTTGGCGACTGTATCATCGCCGGCGGCACCGAGTCTATGAGCATGGTGCCTATGGTCGGCAACAAGTTTGCGCCCAATCCCTGGCTGGCCGAAAACTATCCCGAGATCTATGTCAGCATGGGACAGACGGCCGAGAACGTAGCGGACAAGTACGGCGTCAGCCGCGAGGATCAGGACGCTTTCGGCTATCGCAGCCATATGCGGGCCATAGCGGCCCAGGACGCGGGCAGGTTCGAGGATCAGATCGTGCCGTTGGAGATCGAGCAGGTGGTCGTGGGCAACGGCAGTGCCGTAACTCGCGCCGTCGTCTTTGAGGTCGACGAGGGGCCCCGGCGAGATACGACGCTGGAGGCGATGGCCAAGCTCCGGCCTGCCTTCACCAGGAAGGGCACTGTAACCGCTGGCAACTCGTCTCAGATGTCTGATGGGGCGGCCGCGGTGATGGTCATGGAACGGGAGAAAGCGGAGGCGCTGGGGCTCAAACCCCTGGTTCGTTTCGTTGGCTTTGCCGTGGGCGGCGTCGCGCCGGAGCTTATGGGCATTGGGCCGACCGTCGCCGTGCCCAAGGTCTTGGAACTCACCGGCCTGTCGCTGGACGACATTGGCCTCATTGAGCTGAACGAGGCGTTTGCCTCGCAGGCGCTGACCGTCATCCGGGAGCTGGGTTTTGATGAGGAGATCACCAATGTCAACGGTGGGGCCATCGCCCTGGGCCATCCCCTGGGCTGCACCGGGGCCAAGCTCACCGTGCAGATGATTCACGAGATGAAGCAGCGCGACGTCCAGTTTGGCCTGGTCACGATGTGTATCGGCGGCGGTATGGGCGCGGCGGGCATCTTTGAGAACCTGTCCTGAGCGAAGAGCGGATCGAGGAATGTGCGGGCAGGATGCCCGCGGTCCGACGGGGGTGGTGCGTGAACCCCCTACCACAGGGTTAGCGTGACTCACTCATGGAGCGCCCATGACCCTCCTCGAAGACTATCTGAAGCCAGTCCCTACGCCGCCCGGCGTGACTAGTCGGGAGATCGTGCGGCGAGCGATCGAGTTTGACGGCCCACCTCGTATTCCGTATAGTTTTATCATGCCCTTCGAGAGCGATTTCCTCGAGCTCTCCGTTGTAAAGAGCCTGGCATCGGAGGTCCCCGGAGAGGTTCCGAGACCTGGCCTGGGGGAGGTCTACACCGACCAATGGGGCGTGGGGTGGCGGGTCACGGGGCGAGGGTGGGATCACGCCTTCGACCATCCTCTGAAGAACCTGCGAAACCTTAACAGCTACGAGTTCCCCGACGTGGCCGGTCCGAACCAGTTTGTCTGGGCGGAGCCATATATCCGGCGGGCGCAGGAGGTCGGGAAATACGTCGTCGGTTTCGACCCCATCGAGATGTACGAACGTATGCGCGCCCTGATGGGCTTTGAGGAGCTGATGGTCGCATCCTATACACAGCCGGAAGGGCTCTGTGGGCTGCTCGATCGGCTGACCGATCTGACGGTGTCCGTCATCGAGCAGTGGGCGTCTATTGGTGGGGTAGATGGTTATATGACGTGGGAGGACTGGGGCTTGCAGACCTCGCTCCAGATGAACGTAAAGACCTTTCAAGAGTTCTACAAACCCCGGTATGCGCGTATCGTCGAGACCGCTCACAGGCACGGCATGCACTACTTTTGGCACAACTGCGGGTACATCCTGGATATGATGCCCGATATGATCGAGATTGGGGTGGATGTGGTACAGCTCGACCAGCCGCGCCTGATGGGCCATCACAAGCTCACAGAGCTGTTCGGAGGTCGGATCTGCTTTTGGAACACGGTCGACATCCAATGGTCCACCCGCGACGGCGTGACGGATGATGACGTTCGGGCCGAGGTGGCCGATATGGTAGCGGGTTTTGATCGCTTCAACGGCGGCTTGGTTGCCCGGCAGTATCCGCAGCCCTGGGACATCGATCTCTCGTACGAACACAACATGGCCATCTACGAGGCATTCATGGAGAACGGGTGCAGGCTATAGCGTTGGCAGATGGTCGGTAAATCACAAAGGAGCAGAACAGAATGGAGACGACGACGATTACACTACACACGAAATTCCACAGGGGCGAGGTAGACCCCCGGATATTCGGCGGCTTCCTGGAGCACATGGGACGAGCTGTGTACGAAGGGGTCTATGACCCCGATTGTGCCCACGCCGACGAGGACGGCTTCCGCACCGACGTGATGGCAGCACTGCGGCGATTGCGTATGCCGGTGATGCGCTATCCGGGAGGCAATTTCGCCTCGGGCTATCACTGGATGGACGGCGTCGGCCCGCGTGATCTGCGCCCCACCAGGGAGGAGTTGGCCTGGAAGAGCATCGAGACCAACCAGTTCGGCACAGACGAGTTTATGGAGCTGTGTCACAAGATGGACTGGTCGCCGATGATGACCGTCAACCTCGGGACCGGCACGTCAGAGGAGGCCCGCGACTGGGTGGCATACTGCAATAGCCCCACGGGCACCCCGTACGGCGATAAGCGCGCTGCCAATGGCAATCCACAGCCATATGGGGCCAAGCTGTGGTGCCTCGGAAACGAGATGGATGGCGCATGGCAACAGGGCCACGTGCCTGCCGATCAATATGCAGCCCGTGCCCTGGAGACGGCCCGGATGATGAAAGGCGTGGACGAGTCCATAGAGTTGGTCGTCTGCGGCACGTGTAATCCGTTCCTGCCCACCTATATCGAGTGGGATCGTCAGGTATTGGAGGGCGTAGGCGATGCCGTTGACTACATCAGCCTGCACCGCTACGTGGGCAACTCGGACGACGACACGCCCGACTTTGTCGCCGTCACCAATGGGTTAGATCGCCAGATCGAGGAGATGGACGCCGCCTGTCGGTGTATCCAGGCCAAACGACGCAGCGACAAGCGCATTTACCTGAGCTTTGACGAATGGAACGTCTGGTACAAGAATATGGAGATGGACGGTGAGGGGAAGACCGCCCCGCATCTCATTGAGGAGGTGTACAACCTAGAGGACGCTCTCGTCGTGGCGGGCTTTTTCAACAGCTTTATCCGGCACGCCGACGTGGTCAAGATCGCCAACATGGCTCAGATCGTCAACGTCATCGCCCCGATCCTGACCCGCGGCGACGATATGCTGATCCAGTCTATCTTTTATCCCTTCGAGATGCTCTCGCGCCGCCGGGAGGGCGTCTCCCTTTGGCCGGCGGTCGATGGCCCGGCGTACGAGGGCAGGACGAACGGGCGGGTGCACGTTTTCGACAACAGCGCGATCCTCGATCGGCATCGTGGCAGGCTGCACGTCTTTGTCACCAACCGCAGCGTCGTCGAGACTGGGTGCGTGCGCGTAGATCTGGCCGACCGGGCCATCATCGGTCTGGAGAGCGGCGAGTTCCTGACCGGGCCCGGTGCCAAGGCGGCTAATTCGTTCGAGCGGCCTGAGGTGGTGGTGTCACGCTCGTTTGCGGATGCGGGCGTGGACGTCACCATCGCCGATGGCGGAGCAACGCTGGAACTGCCGCCGCTGTCCGTGGCAGCGATGTCGTTTGCCCTGAGCTGAACAAAGGGCCTACTATGCTGTTTGACCATCTCGACCCCGATTTCGAGCGTTTGCGCAAGGTGCTGCTACGCCAGGGCGAGCCTGATCGTGTGCCCTTCGTCGAGTTGTTCGCCGACCGGGAGATTATGGAGGCGGTGGTCGGGGAACCTATCCCTATGCTAGAAGCGCTCGACCGCGAGATGCAAGAGGTTGTCCTGCGGCGCATCATTCGTTTCTGGTACGAGACCGGCTACGACTATGTCACGGTCGATTGCCCATTGGTCCTGGCCATCGATTTTCTGGTGTCCGGCGACACGGCCGGCCTGTCGCGCGGGTTCCGGACGTGGATAAACGAGTCCTCCGGCCTGATCAATAGCTGGCAGGATTTCGAAAACTACCCCTGGCCCCGGCCCGAGGATATCGACCTTTCCCGGGTCGAGTTTGTGGGTCAGAACCTCCCCGATGGGATGCGCACCATCTTTCTCGGTCCCGGTGGGCAGTTGGAGAACATGATGTGGATCATGGGCTACGTGCCTCTGGCGCTGGCCCTGAAGGACGACCCGGCGCTGGTCGAGGCGGTGGCCCAGAAGGTGGGAGAGGTGCTGGTCACGATCTATTCTACGGTGGCCGACATACCGGGCGTGGGGGCGCTCTGGCTGGGCGACGATATGGGGTACAAGACGGCCACCATGATCTCGCCCGACGATCTCAGGTGCTACGTCTTCCCCTGGCAGAAAAAGCTGGCCGAGATCGCTCACACCCGTGACTTGCCCTTCCTCCTCCATTCCTGCGGCAACCTGCGCCAGATTATGGACGACCTGATCGATGACGTGGGAATAGATGCCAAGCACTCGTTTGAGGACGTGATCCAGCCAGTGGCGGAGGCCAAGCGACTGTACGGCGATCGGATCGCCGTCCTCGGCGGGGTAGACGTGGATTTTCTCTGCCGTGCCAGTGAAGAGGAGGTGCGCGCGTACACGCGCCGCGTCATTGACGCCTGCGCCTCTGGGGGCGGCTGGGCACTGGGTACCGGGAACAGCGTGGCCAACTATATTCCGATGCAGAACTATGTGGCCATGTTGGATGCGGGGAGAGCGTACGGCAAGTATTAGGCGTCGTGGGTCGAACGTCAATTCGTTGCCGCCTCCAGATGATGATCGGGTGCGCGATCTGGCCTAGGGAGCCTCCTGCCGTGACTGGATGCCGGCCAGACGCTTGGCCAGTGCTTTTTTGGCTTCCAGGTCGCCCAGGCGGCGGATCATGATCACCTGCGCCTCGGGTGAGCCTGCACCGTGCATAGACTCGGTGCGGTAGCTCACGGCCGCTGTGCCGAGGGTGAGGTTCTCGATCAGGCGGAGAATGCGCATCCGGTCGGCGGTGGGAATCTCGGCCACCCCGCGCAGGTATTTTTCCACCAGGGGGCCAATCTCTGGATGGTTCAGGTCCCTCTCCGAGGGCATGGTGACCATCAGCCCACCGGCCAGGTCCTCGGCCAGTCGCGCGATCTCGTAGGGGAAGCGGGTCACGTTCTGTTTGCACACGTTGGCCAGGAGGAGGTCTACCAGATAGGTGCCTGAAGGGGTAGCCTTTCCGGCGACGGAGCAGCCCATACCGCAGGCGTAGATCGTCTCATTCAGGTGCATCATCTCGCCTAGTTTCCGCTTGACGTGCGAGGCGTGGGCCACGCCAGCATATTCGGCGGCAGTGGCCGCGGCCCCGATCAACACGTCGCCCACGCCGACCTTGCAGCCTCCGTAGCTCTGCCGGTGGTAGCCAGCAAAACGCTCTACCAGAACGCGGGAGAACTGCCATTCCCCATCCATAAAGACCTGCTCGTCGGGCACAAAGACATCGTCAAAGACAACCAGCGCTTCGTGCCCGCCGAACGTGGCGTTGCCCACGTCCATTGAGCTGCCCTCCAGTTTCCGCGTATCGCTGGACTGGCGGCCCAGGATATGGACGATGCCCTCGGCATCGCTCGGAATGGCGAACGCCACAGCATAATCTGCGTCTTCAGCGCGCATGGACAGCGTCGGCATAACGATGATCTCGTGGGAGAAGACAGCACCGGTCTGGTGGGCCTTGGCCCCGCGCACCACGATACCATCGGAGCGGCGCTCCACCACGTGGACGAACATATCGGGATCGGTCTGCTGGCTGGGACGCAGGCTCCGGTCCCCTTTCACGTCGGTCATCGCGCCGGTGCAGACCAGGTCGTGCCGCTGGACGTGGCGAACATAGTCCAGAAAACGACGGTGATACCCAGTGCCGAGTGCTTGATCCATCTCGAAAGTCGTGCTCTCTAGCGCGTTGAGCGCGTCCCATCCGACACAGCGCTGGAAGCAGGCACCCGTTTCCTGGCCCAAGAGACGTAGTGCCTTGACCTTGTTCAACAGGTCCTGGGTGCTGCGGTGCAGGCTGGTGAAGCAGTTGACCTGATGGCAGTCCAGGCCCTGGCGTACGAACAGTTCGGTATAGCGTGAGTCGTGGGCCAGCTCGTAGGTTTTGGCCAGCGCGTTGAGCGATGGGCGGAGGATGGGGTGTTCGAGAACACTCTCGATCTTGTCGCCGAGGAGATACACCTGGTGATCGAGTCCGCGCAGGCTGTGGACAAAATCTTGGGCTGTCTTCATATTCAGCGCTCCCTGTCTGGCATGTTGTGAGTGACTGAAATTGCTTCCGCTTGTGTTCACGTCGAGTCAAGTGGCCAGGTCATCATAGGCAGTCGGGCTAGAGTTGAGCCGACAAAAGTTGCCTAACCCGCGTCGTTTGTTCTAGTGGGGCTAGGTGTCTGCCGGTTATTCGGCTTGGGCGGACGGGGCTGCACGGGCAGCACGACGTGGAACTCGCAGCCGGGACACTTTTCCTCGCTACAGCCTTCGCTTTCTGCCCAGATGCGGCCACCGTGGGCCAATACGATTCCACGGGCGACGGTCAGTCCCAGTCCAGGCCCGGCCCCCTTGAATTTGGTCTTGCCTGTGCTGTGCAACAACACATCGCCCACGCGATAGAACTTTTCAAAGATGCGCTCCAGGTCCTCGGGATCGATGCCAATGCCAGTATCGGCTACAATGATCTCGACTGCCTGATCCTGGGGTAGCGTCCACTCCAGCATACGGCCTATGATTCGGATTTCCCCACCATCTGGTGTATACTTGATGGCGTTCTGAATGAGGTGAGAGAAGACCTGCTTCAGTCGCTTGCTGTCGGCGGTGATCGGCGGCAGGTCTTCTATTCCCTCTATCTTGATGGTCAGGTCCCGCTCCTCCAGTGGCATCGCCCAATTCCGCACGGCGCCATCGATGATCGTGGACACCGGTTCCCGCAACAGGTGCAGGTGCATCGTCTCGGTATCCAACTGCGCGACATCGAACATCGTGTTCACGATTTCTTCCAGGCGTTCGGCGGCCTTTTTGAGGCCCTGGGTCATCGTCCAGCCCTCTCGGGGGGTCAGTGTGTCTTCCTGGATCATATCGTTCAGTAGATCCGAGTAGCCACGGACCTGCGTCAGTGGTGTCCGCAGCTCGTGGGATGCAATGTCAATAAAGTCGGACTTGGCCCGGCTCATCTCGGCCAACTCCCGATTGGCCATCGCCAGGTTCTCATTCAGGCGCTCAATCTCGACGTGTTGAGCTTTCAGGTCATCAAAGAGCCGGGCGTTCTGCAATGCCACCGCCGTCTGGTCGGCCAACGTGCTGAGCAACATTAGGTCTTCGTGATGATAGCGATCGCCGGAACGTTTGGGGCCCAAAGCTAGCAGGCCGATCCACTCATCCTTGGCATAGATAGGCAAATAGACGTCTACATCCAAGTTGTTGAACCAGTCTCGCTCCTCTTGCGCCATCCCTTGGAAGCGGGGATGCAGGTCCATGTCGTATTGAGACAGGGGAGCGTGTTCTCGACGTAGATAGTCGGCCACGGGGCTATCGAATGGCAGGGGGAACAGAACCGGCCCTTGCTTGTCTCCCTCGCCCATCCTTCTCAGCTCGAATTGGCCGTTCTCTTCCTGTGCCTCTTTTTCTTCACGGCGGACGACGAACAGGGCGCTGTGCCGAACCCTTACTGTCTCCCCGATGATGTTTGTCACGGTTGCCGCTAGATGCTCTAATTCCAGGATATGGCTGATGCTCGCGCTATACTCGCGCAGGGTGTTGCTCGGATCACGGGCGGCCCCGGCGATCAATCGATTCATCACTCGTTCGATCAGGCGTACAAGGGGGTCAAACAGGATCGCCGTGACCAGAGCTAGGGCTATCCCGAGCACCAACGGGTTGTAGCCCGGAATCGTTTGGAACAGATAATGAGCCACCAGGAAAAACCCGGTGTAGAGAGCGACCATCAGGAGCGTGCTCACCAGGTAGGCCACGATCCTTCTAACGGCATAGCGTATATCGAACAGGCGGTGGATCAACACGGCGTAGGCGGCACCCGTTGTGCCAACCAGGTAGAGCCCCCTGCTCAATGGTTCAAGTCTGGCGTCGGGAAAGACAAAGAGCAACACAGCGCCGGCGATGGTGAGGATCGATGCCAGGAGCCAGTAAACGATCCGGTTCCTGTGCATTGGTTGGTGCATGCGAAAGTAAGTGATCACCGTCAGGACTAGCGCCCCTCCCATAAAGAGTCCCCATCCCAGGAGGAGCAGGCTGAAGGCAGGGTCCTGACCGGGAAAGAGCCTTCTCTCGCTGGCAAGCAACGGTTCAGGTAAAGGAACTAGGCCGTTTTCGACACCAATCAGGCCGGCTATCCAGACCACACCTAATCCCCACCAGCCCCAGCCTGCTCCCTTGAGGAGCAAAAAGAACCGGCTGAGGTGGAGGAAAAGCAAGGCAAGAACGAGTGCCCCGTAGAGCAAGACCTGCCTTGAGACGGCTGGGGTGAGAAAGGGGGGCCATTCCAGGGATGAAAGCCCCCGCACCAACTCCAGCAGACATAGGACGACGCTGTAGGCAACCAGCAGTTGCACGGTTCGTTCCCGGAAACCGCGCCTCTTTAACACTACGCCGATCACCAGGAGGCACAGTACGACTCCTGCAATAGATAGGAGAGTTGCTAGATCGATGCTGATCATATGTCCACCTTTATCTGTGTCGTTGTCCCGTCATTTGCTTGTTGCCTGATCAACTCTGTCGCTGCTGTCGCCAACCCAGCCACCAACCAGAAGAGGGTGACCGAATGGTGGAAATCAAGGTTAAAGAAATAGTGATCCGCGAGACCTCCCACCAGTGCCCCCAACAGTCCTGCGTGCAGTCCCCAAAACAGAGGCTCCAGCTGTGTCCCCGGTGTCACCAGAGCGCGGGTGCGCCAGAAGCGAACAAGAAGAACGCCTATCACAACGAGAAAACTGGTCAGGCCCACCAGCCCCATCTGTTCGGCGATGAGGAGATAGACGTTGGCTACACCAATGTAGGTGTCGATGTCTGGGGAGCCCGCGAATCCGACGCCTAGCCAGGGGTAGCGTCCGATCAATATGAGCGCGTCCTTGTACTCACCCATACGCATCTGGGTTGCCAGGTCTTCGAAGAGAAAGCCCTCAATAAAGTGTGTGACCAGACTCTGGGTCTGGGGTAGGAAGAAGACGAGCGCCACCGCAATGAGCAGGAGCAGCCACAGTCTGCGGTAGCGCACGGTGGCCAGAGCCGCCAGTGCGACCCCCGCGCCCACGAGCGAACCCCGGCTGATCGTCAATCCCAGGCAGAGCGCCATAGTGCCCAACATCGGTATCAGGTAACGACGGCGCACGAGGGGGCGGGATACAAACAACTGGGGTACGCCGATGCCCAGCGTAAGGTTGAGCAGACTGCCCAGCACGTTGGGATCCACCGACGTGGAGGTGGCCCGCATGGGCAGTTCGGGGTCTTCGCGGATGTAACGCAGTACGCCTGGTCCGGCAGGGTAGCCCAGCCGGCCCAGGGCGGAGAGCGCGCGTATAACCAGGTCGTCGGAGATGTAATCTGCGACGACGTAAAGGATGACGCCCAGCATAGCTGCGCCGAACGCACACAGCAGTAGCGTCCGTACGATACATTGCAGGCGCTCCCCGTCGCGCACCGTGTTGACGACGAGGAAGAAAAGCGCCACGCTGAGGAGTATCTCCCCAAAGTGACGCAACACGTAGGATGTCAGCGGGGCGTGGGCAAGCCCAAAGACAAAGGCGCCCACGGCGAGCAGCATGAACAAGCCGACAGGCAGCCCCAGCGGCGTGCTGATGAACGTCTGTTGAAGGCCGGTGGCGACCTGCAATGCCCAGACAAAGAACAAACCTCCCAGGGCGGCATCCAGCAGGGTGGGTGTAAAGCCGATGCTGAAGGGGAATGAGGCAAAGGGGAGCAGGCACACGACGCCGATGACGGCCCAATAGGCGACCTCAATGTCGCGCAGCATCCACAAACCGAGGAACAAACCGATCACCCCTGCGCTGGCGATAATGATTCCGAACTCTGCGAGCAGGTAGCCACCACCGACGGCCAGCGCTGCGCACAACACCAGCGTCGCCAATGCAGAAAGCCAGCGGTGACGAGAGGTGAATATCCGATAGAGCAAGTCTTGAGAGGACATATTGGTCTCAGGATTCAAATTCAGTGTACGACCTAATCGTTGTTTTCTGCGCACGATGCTCCACGTTCTAGGCCTGACGGTTCAGGGTACGTTCCAGGTGCCCAAGGGCGTTTCGCCAAACCTCCGGTCCATAGATGGCAGTGGGGCCATCCGAAATCGCTCGTATGCCACCATTGTGACTTGAACGCTGTCGCCGGAGAACCCCTCCGGGATCTCGAGCAGGTGTCGATCTACCACGCGACTGCCCCGAATCCACTTGAGGGTGGGAACCGCTCCCAGACCTGGCTGGCAGTCGTGGGTGTCCAACCAGCGCCCGTCGCCGTCTGCCAGCCGCACGCTGGTCGCATCGTCGCTGGTCAGCGGGCGCAGCGCCACCAGCGTCACATCCAATGCCATCGTCTCGCCTGGGCCAACCGGTTGGGTTTGAGCGCCGATCACCGCCAGCTCATCACCCAGGGGGACGAACCGCGTCCCGTTCCTCGGGGTGGGCAACCGAACCTCCTTCAAGGGCCAGCCCCATGGACCACTCGTTGGTATCGTCCCTCCCTGGGGGTCGGTGAGGGACAGTCGTAGTGATCCGATGGCGCGTGAACCAGCTTGGGGATCGGGCAGCGGGAGGTCCACGGCGATGGTCTGGTAGGCTGTGGGTGGTATGGCGGGGAGCGACGCCGTGGCTTGTGCACCGTCGCCCGTTCGCACCCGTGCTTCCAGAACCGCCTGGGCTGAGCCCTGCCAATGTAGATAGACCCGCAGGATCTCTGGCGCGCTGCGGTCATAGTCCACACCCACCAGCGTTGGACCGTTCTTGAAGGGAATGGTTTGACGATTCCGTGTGAACGGTCTTGTGCGAAGCGGCACGAGCTCGACCTCCGCCAGTGTGATAGAGGTCGATGTCTTTTCGGCGTCCAGTGGAAGGGTCTCAAAACCCGAGTCCGTCACGATGTAGGCTCCCAGTGTCATCTGGTATCGACCCGGCGATAGGGCGGGATAGAGGGGCATTACCAGCCGCTCGAAGCGTATCTCGTCGGCGGCAACATCTACGGACAGCGCCCGGTCCGCCTGGGCGTGGAGTTGGCCTTTTTCATCCACCAGCCGCAGCGTAAACGATGGTGGGATGGTCAGCGGTTTTGTCGGCTGCCAGGCCAAGACAAGCTCTGTCGTCTGACCCGGGTAGAGTCGATCCTCTTGAAGGGCGTAGCCGATCAGCCGCACCTGGCCGCCAAAACCCCTCCCGACTGGCACAAGAGGGGCGGCTGGCTCTGCCAATGGCCGGGGCCGGATAAGAAAACCCGACTCCCACGGTTCAGTGGTGTAGCGGTCAAACTCGTACGCGTGTGTGAGAAGGACCGGTCGTTCTGGGTCAGCATTTTGCACTCGCTCTAACCAGACGTCCCGGTAGTCCTCCCCGGCCACAGGCCAGACATATTGCAGTTCGACGTCTGGTCTCTGTCCCTCGACCTCTCGTAGATACCGCAGTGGCATAACCCACCGCCAGTCGGCCAGGAGGAGCGCCCCGGACGGGGCTGTGTTCAGCAGCGGCTCGACCGTGTCCCGGGCAGTGCGGTCCTGGGACAATTCGATGAAACTGGGGGCGTGGGACCAGCCGTTGAGGAGCCCTACCACCAGGATCAGCGAGCACAGGAGTGTGGCGGCGCGGGAGTGCTGGAGGAGGGCCGGTAGAAGGCCAACAGCGGCAGCGACCGGCAGGTAGGCCGGCATCAAATACTCGACCGTCTGAGGGGCGCGGTAGGTAACGGTGACAAAGGTGTGTACCGTCAGGCTGCCCGCCAGCATCACAAACAGCCGCCAATCTCGCCAGGCCAGACCGATGAGGCCCAGGAGGGCTGCCACGATGAGGCCAATGTTGAACTGGAACAGGAACAACGTCGGCACCAGAGCCAGGCGGTGCGGTAGATCGGCGGGATTGGCAAAGGCGAACATGTCGCCCGCGAACCCGCGTGCCAAAAAGTGGTGCAGAAAACCCGATAGCGTGTCGAGGCCCTCAGGGGCCAGCGGGGCATCCATCGCCCCCCGGATAGGCAGGTAGGCCAGGGGGAGCAAGAAGGCACAGACGCCGGCCGCCAGGGGCCGCCACCAGCGACGGGGCTGCGTGATCAGGCCGGGGTTGACGAGGAGACCGTAGATCACAAAGAAAAGGCCGACAAAGGCCAGCGGCGGATAGTGTCCGCCGCCCAGGCCCAGCCCGACGCTCAAAAGGATCAGGGCGCGATCCGCTTCACGCTGGTCGGCGGCCGTGGCCAGGCGAGAGAGGGCGTAGAGGGCCAGGGCAGCGAGGAAAACGGCCAGCGTGCGGACGTTGGCGATCGTTGCCTGGGCCCAAAAGGTGGTAGCCGCGCCAAGCGTCAACGCCGCTGCCAGCCCACTCCCTATTGTCGCCACAGGAGAGGCGCCCAGCCGTCGAGCCCATACGCGGGTTGCGCGCGCCATCAGCACCAGTGTCCCCGCTGCCAAAAGACCGCTCAACAGATTCAGCCGGTAGGCTGGCGTTCCCCAGGGGATCAGCCGGATGAACAGGTGACCTATCAATGTGTAGAGAGGATAGCCAGGTGGGTGGGCCACGCCCAGGAGCGCGGCCGCCAACTGGAACTCTCCCGCATCGGCAGGTAGGACGTCGGGGGCCGCCGTCACGAGGTAGGCGAGCGAAAAGACGACGAACGTCACGCCATCTACCAGTCCTTCCGCCCATTTTGGAAGCATAGATCTCTCACCGTGCGCCAGCACATAGGTCAAGGCGGTCAAGGTGGCTGCGCTGGCTGCGACGAGGGAATCCCGCCGGGGCCAGAGGACATAGACCAGCAGTATCAGGAAGGGCCAGTGATGGACGATGAATGGTGGGTGACGGGTGTCCGAAGGGTTTGAATGCCGAGTTAGGCGGCGGCCCAGGGCGAAACCACCAACCGCCGCCAGCAGCCCGCCCCCCAAAACGACAGATCCCGGCCAGGGCCGCTCGGTGGCCTCCAGTGCGACGCGGGCCAGAAACAGCCCGGCGACAGCGCCCGGAACACCGCGCAACCAGGCGGACCCGACTTGCGCCAATGCGGTTCTCATCTGGCGAGATTATACCATCCTGGGAGAGGGCGGCAAGGCTGTGGGAGCCGGCTTTGTTCCTCGCGTGGGCGTATGCTATAATAGGGTTGAGTTTTGTGATCCCTCATTGCTCGAACCTGGTTGCTGCAATAGGTCTGGAAGGAGTGTCATCGTGTGTCTCTATCTTGGCAATAGTCCGTATGCTCGCTGGCGAACCCTGCCGACTGGCAGTGTGTCGCTGACGGGAGGCCTATGGGCGCAGCGGCAGTCTGTCAACCGCGAGACTAGCCTGCGACATGGCTATCACACGCTTCAACGGGCTGGCAACTTTTACAACCTGCGTCTGGCGGCGGGTCTGGCTGAGGGGGAGTATCGGGGTCCAAGGTTTATGGACTCGGATCTCTACAAGTGGCTGGAGGCCCTGGCCTGGGAGCTAGCTCGCGGTCCGGATGACGAACTGCAACGTATGACCGACTTGACCATCGAGTCGATCGCGGCGGCGCAGGCCGACGATGGTTACCTTGATTCCTATTATCAGGTGGCGGAGCCAGACAACCGCTGGGGCGATCTGAAGGATGGCCACGAACTCTACTGCGCCGGCCACCTGATTCAGGCGGCGGTGGCCTATCACCGCGTTGCCGGCGACTCCCGGCTGCTGCGCGTGGCGTGTCGATTTGCAGATTATGTCGGTTCAGTTTTCGGTCCGGACAAGCGACCGGGAACCCCCGGGCATCCCGAACTTGAGATGGCGTTGGTTGAGCTGTATCGTGAGACCGGTGAAGGGCGCTACCTGGACCTGGCCAGGTTCTTCCTCGACCAACGCGGTCGAGGCCTCCTCGGTTCAGGGCGATACGGGAATCCGGCCTACTATCAGGATCACGTGCCGGTTCGCCTGGCCACGGCGGTGGCCGGTCACGCCGTGCGGCAGCTATATCTGGTGGCAGGTGTCACGGACGTCTATTTGGAGACCGGTGAGCGGGCTTTGCTCGAGGCCGTTCTGCGGCAGTGGCCGGACATGACCGAGAGCAAGCTGGCGATTACCGGTGGGGTGGGGGCACGGCATGAGGGCGAAGCCTTCGGCGCACCATACGAGCTGCCCAACGACCGCTGTTACAATGAGACGTGCGCTGCTATCGCCAGCATGTTTTGGAATTGGCGGTTGTTGTTGGCTACTGGTGAGGCCCGCTTCGCAGACCTGATCGAGCGGACACTGTACGGCGGCTTCCTGAGCGGCGTGTCGTTGGATGGTCAGAGTTTCTTTTACGTCAACCCCCTGTTGAGCCGGGGCGGGATCGCGCGGGCGGAGTGGTACACGTGTGCCTGTTGCCCGCCCAACGTGATGCGAGTGCTCGCTTCGCTGGATCACTATTTCGTCACCAGCGATTGGGCTGACACCGCTCGCGGCCAAGCGGCAGGGATACAAATCCATCAGTACGCTCCATGTGTGATCGCCGCTGAGTTGGAGCCAGGATGCCAGGTAATCCTGGAGGTGGAGACCGACTACCCATGGCACGGACAGGTGATGCTGACCATCAAGCAGACGGATGGTCAGCCCTGGAGACTAGAGCTGCGTGTGCCAGGGTGGTGTGACGAGGCAGCGATGCGGGTTGGAGGACAGGCGGTGGAAGTGCCGAGCGGGGGAGGCTACGTGGCTATTGAACGGACGTGGCGTGCAGGAGACACGGTCGAGCTGGAGTTTGCGATGACGCCGCAGTTTGTTGAACCCCATCCCCAAATCGACGCGGCGCGTGGGTGCGTAGCCATCCAGCGTGGTCCGGTCGTCTACTGCATTGAACAGATTGACCAAGAGCCGCCGGTTGATGTCCTAGGCGTGCAGATCGACGAGACACTGCCGTTGCGTACAGTGTGGCGAGGTGACCTGTTGGGCGGGGTGATGACGGTGGAGGCCACAGGGTACACGATAGACATGGAGGCGTGGGGGAATCAATTGTACAGGCCAGTGGAGGACAGGAAAAACCTGCCGCGTGAGCCTGTACGCCTGACCGCTGTGCCGTATTACGCGTGGGCTAACCGGGAACCTGGTCCGATGCGAGTGTGGATTCCCGGAGCCAAATAGCGCTGGCTGCGTCAGATCAATGGGTTGAACTTGGTAGTATCTACCCGAAAACCGCTCCAGCCCTCGTTCTCGAGGGCGAAGAAGACCTCCGAGGTAGGGGTTTGAACAGGTTCACGGATAGATTCTTGGCGAGGAAGCACTCTGACCTTTTTCCTATAGACATGAGGCTCTGTTTGTGGTATGATGGAATAGGTTAGGTTGGTTACGAGCGCCGACTGGCGCGGGAAGCGAGGCTGCAGATGGACGCGATACCTCCTTTTGTCTTTCTTGTTCTCGCCTTGGCCTTGCTGTGTATGGCCGGGGCATTGGGCGTTTTTCTGTTCAATTACTTTATGGGTGGAGATAGCAAGAGCTCCAAACGGCGGGAACTGCATGTGGTTCCCGGGGCGGAATCTGCGGCGCTTTCCGCCGACGAGTCGTCTGACGAATCGGCGCCCGCGCCGCTGCCTGACGACCAAGCTCTGTTGAGCGTGCGTCGCACGGAGCGTGGTGAACTGGCGGTATTTGTTCAGGGACAGCAGTATTTCCACCTGCGGGGTGTCAAAGACGCCCAGGTTGCCAATGAGACGCTGGAGGTTGTCAAGTGTGTGACGGCGTTCGCCGAGGGTTGGCCGCCCGTAGCAGAGCAGGAAAAGGCCGGGCCTTCTCCGCCAGAGCCCGCCGCAGATGAAGTGTCGTTTCTCGAGCAATTGCGCCAGACGGATCTGTTCTCTCTGGAGACGGGGACATCGTCTCCTGGGTTGTTTGGCCAGCGGAAGAAGCGCAAACCCTCTCCGCAACCGCAAAGCCTGGTGACCCCAGCGGACCAGATAAACGACCTGGTGCAGCAGCGGCTAGATGAGCGTCCAGGTGTGTTCCGCCAGGATATCAGGATTACCACGGGGGATGACGGAGGGCTGTGCTTCCAGGTGGGCGCCCGGACCTATGCTCAAGTGGACCATATCCCCGACCCTCAGGTCAAGACCCTTGTCCAGGATGCCATCCAGGAGTGGAGGGAAGGGTGAGGCTGATCGACGCAAAAACAAAGAGGCCGCTGCCTTCGGGCAGCGGCCTGATGCTTTTGGTTGCCCGTGCTATCTCGACGAGCTAGACCCGCAAGTTGCGCACGAGGCCGACGGCGTACACGATCCGCAGGACGAGCCCGCTCCCGCGATCACACCGTCATTCCCGATGGCTGAGAACAGTGAGATTATCCGGCACGTATTGTCACTGGTGCACTTGGGACAGGCGATAGTCGCATCAGCATCTGACATTGCCCTCAACGCGTCAAAGCACGCATCGCAGTCACGGCACCGATACTCGTACAGTGGCATAGTTCTCCCTCGTTCTGTCCTTTCTCCGTTTGGCGGGCTATTCCGCCGCCGTTTGGCGGGCCTATTCCGCCGCCGTTTGGCGGACCTATTCTACCGCCGTTTACGGCCACCGTCAAGGCAGAGA
>CAYUIS010000001.1:53349-69245 GCA_964444825.1 uncultured Anaerolineales bacterium
CCGCCGTTTGGCGGACCTATTCTACCGCCGTTTACGGCCACCGTCAAGGCAGAGACCAGACTCCCGCGCTACTGGATCAGCCCCACATCGCGCCCCACTTCGGCCAGGGTCTCCAAGACGCGGTCAAGCTGTTCGTCGGTGTGGGTGGCCATATAACTCGTACGCAGCAGTGCCAACTCGGGGGGAACAGCCGGTGAGATGATGGCATTGGTATAGATGCCGGCCTCGTAGAGTGTCTTCCAGGCCGTGAAGGTGGCCGTGTTGTCCCCAATGATGATGGGGATGATGGGCGTCTCACTGGTACCTATGTTGAAACCCAGTTCCCGATAGCCTGCGCGCATACGTTCACCGATCGCGTTGACCCGCGCGATGCGCTCCGGTTCTTCCTGCATCACCTCCAGTGCCGCCAACACGGCGGCCACGCTGGCAGGCGGCATACTGGCGCTAAAGATCAACGATCGTGCGTTGTGTTGGATAAAATGGATCACGTCGGCGGCCCCGGCAATAAAGCCACCCAGGCTGGCGAACGACTTGCTGAATGTGCCCATCGTCAGATCGATCTGGTCACTGAGGCCAAAGTGGGCCGCAGTGCCCCTCCCCTGGCCCAGAACGCCGACGGAATGGGCATCGTCGACCATCAAGCGCGCGCCGTACTTTTGGCAAATCGGCACGATCTCGGGGAGGGGCGCGATGTCGCCACCCATACTGAACACGCCATCCACCACCACCAGTGTGCCGGCATCCTGGGGTAGACGCGACAGGACACGCTCCAGGTGGGCCATATCGTTGTGGCGGAATCGGCGCATCTCGCCGAAGGACAGCCGGCAACCGTCCACGATACTGGCGTGGTCCTCTTTGTCCGTGACCACAACGTCGCCCCGACTTACGAGCGACGAGATAGTGCCCAGGTTCGTCTGGTAACCGGTGGAAAAGACCAGGGCCGCCTCCGTGCCCATAAACTCGGCCACCCGTTGCTCCAGGTCCAGATGCTGCTCCAGCGTGCCGTTGAGGAAGCGGGAGCCTGTGCAACTGGTGCCGTACTGTCGCGTCGCTGCGATGGCTGCCTCGCGAACTTTGGGGTGCGTGGTCAACCCGAGGTAGTTGTTGGATCCGATCATGATCAGGCGATGGTCGCCTACAGTGACCTCGGTGCCCTCGCTGCCGGTCAGGGGGATGAACCAGGGATAAAGGCCGGCGGCCTTGACCTCCTTGGCTTGTGTAAACTGTCGGCATTTCTCAAATAGATCCATAGGGATGCCCTCCTCGCTACTAATGACCAATAACTGCGCCAATCAATGTAACACGTAACCATGGTCAGGGTTTCAACACGCCCGGAGGGTGAGTCTATATCACTCCGCCCTTTAGCCTGGAGCGAATAGTGGTATAATACGGCTCGGCCTGACGCGGCTGTCGCGGCTGGCCAATTATACACCGGGAAGTGATTCTATGCACAGACTGTCGCGAAACGATCTCTGTTGGTGTGGGAGCGGAAAAAAGTACAAGCACTGCCATCTCAAACAGGATCGTCAGTTGCCTGGTAGACAGCGGTTGGTGGGCGGGCGCTCCCGTGAGATCATCATCAAGACCGAGGAGCAGATCGACGGGATCCGTCGGGCGAGCCATTTGACCCGAGATATCCTGGATATGCTGGAGGGAAGGATCGCCGCTGGTATCAGCACCGAGGACATCAACCGCTGGGTGCACGAGTATACCGTGGCTCATAACGCTGTCCCTGCGCCGTTGAACTACCGGGGATTCCCCAAGAGCGTCTGCACCTCGCTCAACGGAGTTGTCTGTCACGGCATCCCCGATGGTACGGTGTTGAGGGAGGGCGACATCCTCAACGTGGACGTGACCTCCATTCTGAACAGGTACTATGGTGACTCCAGCCGTATGTTCTTGATCGGGGAGGTCTCCGACGAGGCGCGCCGCCTGGTCGAGGTGACCAAGGAGTGTATGAACCTGGGGATCGCGCAGGTCAAGCCCGGTAATACGCTGGGCGACATTGGCCACGCGATCCAACAGCACGCCGAAGGCCACGGTTACTCGGTCGTGCGGGATTACATCGGCCACGGCACGGGCGTGCAGTTTCACGAACCGCCCGATGTGCGCCACTTTGGGGAGCCCGGGACGGGCGTAGAGCTCGTGCCAGGCATGGTGTTCACCATTGAGCCCATGATCAATGCCGGTGGCTATCGGGTCAAGCTTCTGGGGGATGGCTGGACCGTCGAGACCGCCGATGGCTCCCTCTCCGCCCAGTGGGAACACACCGTACGCGTCACCGAGGACGGCGTGGAAGTGCTAACGGCCTGACGTATCGGGCACCGGCTGGCCCTTTCCATCCACCAGCCAGCGATATGTCTTTTCGATCCGGTCCCAGTTTTCCTCGCGATCCAGGCTCCAGAAACGACCGATAATGGAGACCAGTTTCATTTCTCCCCCCAACTGCTCGGCTTCTCGCTCGATCTCGTCAGTGTAGATGGCCCCGCTCCCCGGGCGCTCCCCGCGCCGTCCCAACATACCGTGGATATAGGTCTGGGAGACCCCCTCCCGGCGGGCCATCTCCATCAGGACCTTGAGGTGACTGATCGAGCCGTGGGAGCTGTAGAAGGAGATGATGCCCAGCAGATGCAGCTTTGTGCCATCCCGCTTTGCGCCCTCCATTGCCCAGCGGAACGCCTGGTTCTCAAACACAGACCCGTCAGCGATGGCCGCGTCGATGCGCACGCGGTCGGAGAGGATACAGCGGCCCGCGCCGAGGTGCGTGTGTCCGGCTTCAGAATTGCCGACCGTGCCCGGCGGCATCCCCACCGCCTCGCCGGCGGCGAGGAGCCGGGTCGTCGGCCATTCCCGCTGCAACCGGTCCATCACCGGTGTCTGCGCCTCCAGGATCATGTTGCCGTAGGTTTCGTCGCGCGCACCCCAGCCGTCGGCGATGATCAGGAGGACGCGCCGCCGCCCCTCTGGCACGCTATCCGACAGCAGGCTGGTCCCCGTCATCTCCTCCGGCTGCGGCAGCCCCAGGAGTTGTAGCAGCGTCGGCGCCACATCGGTCAACGCGCCTCCCTCGCGGAGCTTGGTCTCCTTCAGCGCCGGATCGATCAGGATAAATGGCACGGGACTGTCGGTGTGGCCGGTGTCGACCGTGCCCTCGGGGTAGAGCCATTTCTCCACCGTCCCGTGGTCCGCCGTGATCGCGGTGCTCACCCCTCGGGCCTGGGCCGCCGCCACCAGCTCGCCGACACGCCGGTCCACCTCGGCCACGGCCCGCAGGACCGCCTCGCGATCCTCGATGTGGCCTACTACATCCACGTTACAAAAGTTGACCACGATAACGTCGGCCTCCGGGTCGTCCAGCACCTCGATGGCGGCCTGGGCTACCCCGACCGCGTTCATCTCTGGGACCTCGGCATAGTCCGCTACCTCTGGGGAAGGGACGACAACCTGGGTCTCTCCCGGGTAGGGCTCCTCCTGCTTGCCGTTGAGAAAGTAGCGCACGTGGATGGCCTTTTCCGATTCCGAGATCTTGACCTGCTTGAGCCCGGATTTGCTAACGACCTCACCAAGCGTGCCGCGGATCTCTCGCACGGGTGGAAAGGCGATGTGCTCCACCAGGTCGCTGGCGTATTCGATCATGGTGGCAAAGTGCACCTGGATGGGGGGACGCGAAAAGTGGGGGAACTCGTCGGCCACAAAGGCGCTGGTCAGCTCGATCTCTCGCTCGCCCCGGATGTCGTAAAAGATCACGTAATCGCCGTCACCGATGCGGCCGACCGGCTGCCCGTCGCCGTCTACTAGCACGAGGGGTTCCAGTGCTTCGTCCTCCTCACCGGCCTGGTACGCTGCCTGCACGGCCTCGGCCATCGGGTAGAACGCTGACTCAGTCATATTGTCTCCCTTGTCTTGGACTTTGCCGCCGTGGGGTCGCACGACGGCGACGCCTGCACGATTGACACATTGCAGCGGGCGATTGTACCATGCCCGTGGTGCTTGAGCAACCCGCGTTGTTCCCTTCTGGCATGCTTGAGCTGGTGTTTGCCCCTACCTGCTGAAAGGGATATAATTCTGAGTAACCCCACAGCGCCACAGGCGCTGTTTAGGTCAAGAGGAACTCGTACCGTTGCATCATCGTCATTCCGAACGAAGTGAGGAATCTCGTGCACGTGACGGCGAGATCCCTCGCTTTGCTCGGGATGACGCTTCAGATATGAAGTTCCTTAAGTAGTGGCTAAGGCTGTGCTCAAGAGATAATACCCACACGCAGGGGCAACGAGGATGAACAACCGACCGCTTCCCAAAGGCTACGTACACGTTTATACAGGGGATGGCAAGGGCAAGACCACGAGCGCGCTGGGCTTGGCGCTGAGGGCCTCGGGCCACGGGAAACGCACCTACATCGGGCAGTTTATGAAAGGCCAGGCCTACGGTGAGCTGAACGCGCTGCGGGACAATCCTCTCATCACCATCGAGCAGTACGGCGACGTGCGCTGCATTCACCGCGAGGAGGTCACCCCCGAGCACGTGGCCCAGGCGCACCGAGGGCTGGAGCGGGCGCGGCGGGCTATGTTGGACCTCGCGCCCAATGGTCAGTACGACATCGTCGTGTTGGATGAGGTCAACGTCGCTATCTGGTTCGGGTTGCTGACGGTAGAGGAGGTACTGGCCTTTTTAGACGAGCGGCCAGACCACGTGGAGGTCATCCTCACGGGTCGTCGTGCCCCGCAAGAGTTGATCGAGCGAGCCGACCTGGTGACCGAGATGCGCGAGGTCAAGCACTACTACCGGCAGGGGGTGATGGCCCGGGACGGGATTGAGCGCTAAGAGTTCGTAGATCGTTGTGGCGAGATTGACATTCTACCTGATTGTGGTATCATCGCCGCCAATCA
Organism: uncultured Anaerolineales bacterium; assembly: GCA_964444825.1. Taxonomy (GTDB): domain Bacteria; phylum Chloroflexota; class Anaerolineae; order B4-G1; family B4-G1; genus CAYUIS01. Next base: position 58,236 of record CAYUIS010000001.1, read on the forward strand.
ATTGAATATCCGATGAGATTTTTCTTATCAAGAGAGGTGGAGGGACCGGCCCTGTGAAGCCTCGGCAACCAGGTGAAGCGAGAACAAACGCACGCCATGGTGCCAAATCCGGCAGAACCTCGGTGGATTCTGGAAGATGAGAACGTGGCGACAGCACAGTGCCTCTTCAGAAACCCGCTGAAGAGGCACTTCTAGTTCCTCTTTTGGCCCTCTCTGCTAAGAAAGACCGGATCAGAACGGTCACCACGTGATCAGAGAGGAGATTCCCAATGAAAAACCGTCTATCGACCCAGGCCGTACACGCGGGTGAGCCAAAGCGCAAACCTTACGGCGCGCTGACCACTCCCATTGTTCAGACCTCGACCTATACGTTTGAGAACACGGCCGAGGTTCTGGACTTTATGCACAGCAAGGCCGCCAACGGTCGGGAGGTGCGAGATGAGTATGGACGTTACAGCAACCCGACGCAGAGCGCGGCGGAGCGCAAGATCGCAGCGTTGGAGGGGGGTGAACATGGTTTGCTCTTTGCCAGTGGCATGTGCGCCATCACCACCACGCTGTTAACTTTGCTCTCCAGTGGCGATCACATCGTGATGGTCAATGGTGTCTACCGCCGCACGGCCGAGTTTACGGAGAGTTTTCTGCCTCGCTGGGGAATTGAGGCGTCTTTTGTGCCCATAGACGATCCGGCCGCACTGGCCGCCGCGGTTCGTCCCAACACCCGCCTGGTTTTTGCCGAGACCCCGACCAATCCGTATCTACGTGTGATCGATCTGGGGCAAGTGGTCGAGATCGCCAGGCAGCACGACATTATCACGGCTGTGGACAGTACGTTTGCCACGCCGATCAACATGCGCCCCTTGGAATATGGCATCGATCTGGTGATCCACAGTGCGACCAAGTATCTGGGCGGACACAACGATCTGTTGGCTGGAGCGGTCGTCGGAGCTAGCGATACGCTGGCCAAGATCGAAAAGGCGCGGGGGGTGTTGGGCGGCGTAAGCAGCCCTCATGATGCCTATTTGCTGTTGCGCGGCCTAAAGACGCTCGATCTGCGCGTCCAGCGGCAGAACGAGAATGGGTTGCGAGTTGCCCGTTTCCTGGAGGGACACCCGTTGGTCCGATGGGTTTACTATCCCGGTCTTCAGAGCCATCCGGACTATGAGGTGGCCCGGCGACAGATGACGGGATTCTCTGGCGTGGTCAGCTTTGAGATCGAAGGCGATATGGAAAAGACAGGACAGTTCATAGATGGGCTGCGTCTGCCCTACATCGGCCCCACGCTGGGTGGCGTCGAATCCATCGCTCAACAGCAGGCCATATTCATCTCGCTTGATCCCGAGGAGCGCCGGCAGTCGGGCATCGAGGACAACCTGGTACGATACGCGCTGGGCATCGAGGACGCCGACGATATCATCGCTGACCTGGAGCAGGCACTGGCGAGGATAGCGCCATCTCGCTCAGAGCAGACGGCCACGTCTCGGTCCGGCACGCCGATTCCGTCAGGTGGTCAAAGGGTCGGTCTGGCCGCTGAGCGCTGAGGCTGGGGTTTGACGGTTAGGTCAGGGTGTGGTGGGATGGAGGGGGCGATGATCGTACACAAGTTCGGGGGCACCTCGGTGGGGAATGCGGACCGGTATGCCAGCGTGGCAGACACCGTGGCAGCCTCCGTGATCGCGCATCACCACGGAACCGACGGCGCAGCGACGGGAGGGGCTGTGGTGGTTGTCTCGGCGATGAGCGGTGTGACCAATCAGTTGATCTCTGGCGCTCGGGCCGCTGCCGATGGGAAGGACGCTGTCTATCGAGAGATCAAGGCTGGGCTCTTGAGCCGGCACCTGGAGGTCGTGGAGACGTTGTTGAACCACAGTCGGGAGCGACTGGAGGTGGGCGGTTTGATCGAGGATCGCCTGCACGAACTGGAACGGCTGTATCGGAGCATCGCTGTGCTGGGGGAGCTGACCATCAGAGGGCGTGATCACGTCGTGTCCCTGGGCGAGGAGCTTTCGGCATCCATCCTGGCTGCTGGGTTGCGGGAAAAGGGGGTGCGGGCCCAGGCGCAGAGCGCGACTCAGTTGATCGTCACGGACGACAACTTTGGTGCGGCCACGCCATTGATGGATCAGACACGCCAGCGGTTGCACCAGCGAGTCAAACCACTGGTCGAGCGGGGTGTCGTCCCCGTCATCACTGGATACATCGGCGCGACCAGCGATGGCGTGACGACGACGCTGGGACGCGGTGGCAGTGACTATTCCGCTGCCGTAATAGGCGCTGGACTGGAGGCTGACGAGGTGTGGATTTGGAGTGACGTGGATGGTATCCTCACCGCCGATCCCAATATCGTCCCCCAGGCACAGACGCTGACCGACCTCTCGTACGCCGAGGCCTCAAACCTGGCCTACGTAGGTGCGGACGTGTTGCACCCCAAGACGATCCGACCGGTCATGGAAACCGGAATTCCCCTGCGCATCCTGAACAGTCTTAACCCGGTGCACCCCGGCACGCTGATTGTTAAGACGCCCCGTCCCGACCGGGTGATGTTGCCGGCCATCATCTCTACCACCGGCTTGAGCTTGATTGTCGTGGGCAGCCAGGATGACGCGTGGACGCTCGAGATGGCTGCCCGCGCACTGCGCTGCCTCAGCGAGGCGGGTCTAGAGGTGCCAATGTTCTCCCAATCGCTTTCCGAGCACAGCCTGAACCTGGTCGTGCGGGAACAGGATCAGGCCCACTGCTTGAGGACGCTGGGCCGGGAGTTTGAGCGTGGCCAGCAGGAGGATGTTTTCCGCCTGGGAATAGAGGAGAGTGTGGCGACCATCTCGGTGGTCGGTATGCCCGGCTGGAATGGGAGCGAGTACGGAGCCGGTATCGTCTCCTCCGCGTTCTCGGCCTTGGGCAGGCACAACACGCGCGTCATCGCCGTGGCTCAGACGGCCACTGAGAACTGTGTCTCGTTCTGCGTTCCTGAGGACCAGGTGATGGAGGCGGTGCGTTTCCTGCACCGGGAGTTGGGGTTAGAAGGTAAGAGTCAGTGAGGCTCGGCCCGTCTGAACACCTTGTGATTGATAGCTTACGAATGGAGGGTCAGGTATGGCTTGTCGTGGCATTCGAGGCGCTACCAGTGTAGAGGCCAACAGTGTGGAGGCAATACTCGCGGCGACCCGCGAGTTGCTCGAGTCGATCGTGGCTGCCAACGATCTGGCGGTCGAGGATATCGCCAGCATCATTTTTACTGCTACGCCAGATCTGGATCAAGTAGCTCCCGCCCGCGCTGCCCGGGAGATAGGGTGGGTGAACACACCTCTGCTGTGTATGCAAGAGATGCCGGTTCCCGGCAGCCTCCCGTGCTGCGTCCGGGTGTTGTTACACTGGAACACAGATCGACCGGCGGTGCAGGTACGGCACGTCTATCTAGGCCAGGCTCGAGTGCTGCGGCCTGACCTTGTCAGGGATCCGTAGCGCCAACCTGTCGCTGTGATGGATGTTTAGCTCACTGGTGTCAGCCAGCCATGACGGTCGGGCATCTGCCCGCTGGTAATGCCAAAGAACTCGGTTTGCAACCGTTCGGTGACCGGGCCACGGCGTCCCTCACCAACTGGGATGTGGTCTATCGAGCGAATAGGCGTGATCTCGGCCGCAGTGCCGGTAAAGAACACCTCGTCCGCCATGTATAGGACTTCGCGAGGAATCAACTCCTCCCACACATCGTAACCCACGTCTTCTGCCAAGGTGATGACGCATCGCCTGGTCACTCCTTGTAGGATGGAACTTGCCAGGGGAGGCGTGAGAATACGCCCGTCCTTGATCACAAAGATGTTCTCGCCGCTCCCTTCGCTGACAAAGCCATTGGCGTCCAGCGCGATCCCCTCCGTATAGCCATGGTTCTTGGCTTCCATTACGATCAACTGCGAGTTGATGTACTGCCCGCCAATCTTGGCCGCGGCGGGGAACGTATTTGGGGACATTCGCTGCCAGGAGCTCACCCCTACGTCCACTCCCTGCTCAATGGCCTCCGGCCCCAGGTATCGGCCCCACTCCATAGTGATTATGGCGACTTCCACTGGGCACGACCGTGGATCGATGCCGAGACTGTCAAAGCCGCGGAACACCAATGGACGGATGTAGCACGCTCCGTGTCCGTTGGCCTTGATCGTATCCGTGATGGCTTGTGTGATCTCCTCCTTGGTGTAGGGGATCTCTATACGATACACCTTGGCCGAGTTGAACAGCCGGTCAACGTGCGGACCCAGGCAAAAGACGGCTGGACCGTCGTCCGTCGCATAGGCCCGGATCCCCTCGAACACACTAGAGCCGTAGTGAAGGACGTGGGCCGCGACGTTCACTTGAGCCTCGTCCCAGGGGACCAACTGGCCGTTGAACCAGGTCCAGTCCGCTTTGTTCATTGTCATGATTGCTCCTCTCTGAGCTGGTGTAATGATCTCAATATCCCGTTCACTTGTCTTGCGATTGATGGTCTATTATCTGTGCCTTTAGTATGGCTCCCTCGCTGGCTGAGGAGACCATTGTTATGTAGCGAGCCAGGTAACCTCGCTGGCCCTGCTTCCCGGTTGTGCTGTCCTTGGATGCTGGCAGGCTCCAACTCTGGCGCCGCCGGTTCATCTCCTCCTCAGAGATGTGAAGCGTCAGTCGCTTGTTGGGGATGTCTAGCTCGATCTCATCTCCCTCCTGGGCCAGAGCGATCGGACCGCCGCCGGCCGCCTCTGGGGATACGTGACACACAGCGGCTCCCCGCGTCGCACCGGAGAAACGGCCGTCGGTCAGAAGGGCTACCTTGTCGTCCAAGCCCATCCCGGCCAGGGCAGAGGTCGGCATCAGCATCTCTCGCATGCCCGGCCCTCCCCGGGGACCCTCGTAACGGATCACGATGACGTCTCCAGGCTGAATCTGACCCCCCAGAATGGCGTCCAGCGCTGGTTCCTCGCCCTCAAAGACGCGGGCTGGCCCTCGATGGTGCATCATCTCGGGTCGGACGGCGGCCGCCTTGACCACCGCGCCTTCCGGAGCCAAGCTGCCCCACAGGATGGCGATGCCTCCGTCGGGCCGGTAGGGATCGTCGACTGGGCGGATCGTGTCGCTGAGGCGGCGCGCTCTGTTCAGGTTCTCAGCCACTGTCTTTCCGGTCACGGTCAGAGTCTCGCCCTGCAGAAGCTGGTGACGGAGCAGTTCTGCCATCACGGCTGGAATCCCACCGGCTTCGTCCAGGTCCTGCACGTGGTGGGGGCCAGAGGGGCTGAGTTTGGCGAGATATGGTGTGCGGCCGCTCACGCTATCGAATTTCTCCAGGGGGAGTGGAACACCCGCCTCGTGAGCGATGGCCGGGAGGTGAAGCACGGTGTTGGTCGAGCCGCCGATGGCCATGTCGACAGCGATGGCGTTCTCAAAAGCAACCTCCGTCATGATCTGACTGGGTAGGATACCCTCGTGAACCAGGTGGAGAATCTGCATCCCGGCCTTTTTCGCCAGCCGGAGTCGGGCCGCAGAGACGGCCGGTATCGTGCCGTTGCCCGGGAGTCCCATACCCACGGCCTCGGTCAGGCAGTTCATCGAGTTGGCGGTGAAAAGGCCAGCACAGGAGCCACAGCCTGGGCAGGCAGCTAACTCCAATTCCTGGAGGGCCTCGTCACTCATTCGACCCGCTCTGTGTTCACCCACGGCCTCAAAGAGGCTCTTGAGGTCCACGTCTTGGCCCTGATAGCGCCCTGCCATCATAGGCCCACCGCTGACAAAGATGGCCGGGAGGTCGAGCCGGGCGGCGGCCATCAACATACCAGGCACGATCTTGTCACAGTTCGGGATAAACACCAGGCCATCAAAGGCATGGGCCGTGGCCATGATCTCTATCGAGTCGGTGATCAGTTCTCGGCTGGGCAGCGAGTAGCACATGCCCTGGTGTCCCATCGCGATGCCATCACACACGCCGATGACGTTAAATTCCAGCGGCGTGCCGCCGGCTGTTCGGACCCCCGCTTTTACCGCCTCACCCACCTTGTCGAGGTGCACGTGGCCGGGCACGATATCGTTGTGGGAGTTGACCACCCCGATGAGCGGTCTGTCAAGTTCCTCGGGCGTAAAGCCGGCTGCATAAAAGAGGCTCCGATGTGGAGCCCGCTCGAATCCTCGTTTGACTGAATCGCTACGCATGCAGTATCCTTTCGACGACAAGGTTCCCCATATCTTTTGTTCCGACGAGGGTGGCGCCTTCTTCGTATATGTCTTTGGTGCGGTAGCCCTCTGCGAGCACGGCCTCGACCGCGCTTTCGATGGCCTGTGCTTCGTCCTCCAGTTCCAGCGAGTAACGGAGCAGCATCGCCGCGCTGAGGATTGTGGCGATGGGATTGGCCACGTCCTGTCCAGTGTACTTGGGGGCCGAGCCGTGGATGGGCTCGAACAGGCCAGGCTTGTGCGCGCCAATCGCTCCCGACGGCAGCATGCCCATAGAGCCAGCGATCATGGATGCCTCGTCGGTCAGGATGTCGCCGAACATGTTGCCGGTGACGATGACGTCGAACACGTTGGGATAACGCACCAGTCGCATGGCGGCGATGTCCACGTACATGCTCTCGAACTCTACGTCTGGGTAGTCTTTGGCCACCCGCACGGCCGTCTCGCGCCACAGGCGAGAACTCTCCAGCACGTTGGCCTTGTCCACCGAGGTCACCTTGTTGCGCCGCTTCCGCGCCAGGTCAAAGGCCACGCGTACGACGCGCTCGATCTCGGGTTCGGTGTAGAACAGGGTGTCGTAGGCCGCCGCGACGCCGTCCTCGCTCTTGCGACCCCGCTCGCCAAAGTAGATTCCACCGGTCAGTTCGCGGACCACCAATAGATCTACGTCGGCGATGACCTCGGGTTTGATGGTCGAGGCGTGGAGCAGTTGGCTGTACAGCTTGACCGGTCGCAGATTGGCAAAGACGCCCAGACCCTTGCGCAGGGCCAGGAGCCCTTGCTCCGGGCGCACTGGGGACCTCGGATCATCATATTTGGGGTCACCTACCGCGCCGAGCAGGACGCCATCACTTGCCTGGCAGAGTGCCAGAGTCTCGGCTGGCAACGGTTCGCCGGTTGCGTCAATGGCGGCCCCTCCCACCAGGGCATCCTCGAATGTGAAGGCGTGGCCATATACCTCGGCAACCTTGCGCAGAACTTGTACTGCCTCTGCCACAATCTCTGGACTGATCCCATCCCCGGGCAGAGTGACGATTTTCGCTTTCATAAACTCCTTTCAGTTTTCCTGATTATAGATCAAATCCTGCTGCTGTCAGGCCATATTCCACCGCGTCGGCCAGCGCGATCCAGCTCGCCTCGATGATGTTGGCGGAGGCGCCTACCGTGCTCCATCGACGTGTCTCGTTCTGCATGTCTATGAGCACGCGGGTGGTCGCCGCAGTCCCATGATCTCCATCTAGAATGTGTACCTTGTAGTCGGCCAGGTTAAAATGGGCCAGGTGGGGATACTCGGGCGTCAGTGCCTTGCGCAAAGCCGCATCCAGAGCGTTCACCGGTCCATTCCCCCCAGCTGCTGTGTGAAAGAGCCGCTCACCCACCCGCAGCTTGACCGTCGCCTCGGCAAAGATGCCTCTTCCCTCCCGGTGCTCGACGACGACCATAAAGTCAAGCATCTCGAAAGGCGCCCGATACCCCTCCTGGGACCGTCGCAGGAGCATCTCTACCGATGCCTCGGCTCCCTCGAAGGTAAAGCCCTGGTATTCCATCCGCTTGATCTCTTTGAGCACCCCCGGGAGATTGTCGATCTCTTGATGCGCCAGTCCGATCTCCTCGGCCTTGCTCAACAGATTCCCGCGCCCTGAGAGCTCAGAGATGAGGATCCGCTGTTGGTTGCCCACGAGGGTAGGGTCTATGTGCTGATAACTCCAGATGTTCCGCCGGATCGCCGCCACGTGGATGCCCCCTTTGTGGGCGAATGCGCTCCGACCCACGTAAGCCGCCTGGCGGTTGAGCGGTTGGTTGGCGATAGAGGCTACCGTTCGGGCCGCCCGTGTCAGGTGCGCCAGGTGGCCCGGCGGCAGGGCCCCTATGCCCATCTTTAGCTCCAGGTTCGGTATCAGGGTGCACAGATTGGCATTGCCACATCGCTCACCGTAGCCGTTCATCGTCCCTTGGACGTGAGACGCGCCGGCCCTGACGGCAGCCAGGCTATTTGCCGCCGCCAGGCCGTTATCGTCGTGGGCGTGAATGCCTAACGGGGTTTCTGGAAAAGTGGTCTGGACCTGCTGGACGATAGCCTCGATCTCCCAAGGCATCGCGCCTCCGTTGGTATCACACAACACGAGGGTGTCCGCACCACCCTCGACGGCGGCTCGGAGGGTGGCTATGCCATACTCGGGATCGGCTTTGAAGCCATCAAAAAAGTGCTCTGCGTCATAGATCACCTCCCGCCCGTGGGACCTTAGATGGACCACACTTTCCCGGATGATGCGCAGGTTTTCCTCGAGGGTGGTTCGCAGGACATCGCGCACGTGGAGCGGCCAGCTCTTGCCCACGACAGCGACTACTGGCGTTCCTGCATCCAGCATCGCCTCGATGTTGGCATCTTCCTGGGGTTGGCTATCTACCCTACACGTGCTCCCAAAGGCTGCAACTCGGGTCTGTCCCAGATCCAGCTCTTGCACCTGCTGAAAGTATTCAGCATCCTTCGGGTTGGAGCCTGGCCAGCCTCCCTCGACATAGTGCACCCCCAGGTCATCGAGCAGGCGCGTGATCTTGAGTTTGTCGTCCACGGATAGCGAGATGCCCTCGCTCTGCGTACCATCGCGCAACGTGGTATCGTAGAGCAAGACCTGTGCTTTGGCTCTGTGGACATCCATACTCTTCACCTTTTCCTGGTTCGGTGTCTTATGGCGCTGCTTTTTCCCGGGCTTGCAGGCGCTTTCGCGTAAAAGGTACCAACCCGCCGGCCTGGATGATTCCCATAATGGAGGCGGGAAACGGCGAGGTCGGATGGGTGTGACCGGTGCGTTGGTTGGTGATCGTGCCAGCGCTCAAGTCTACGGTCAACTGATCTCCCCGCTCAGCCTCCTCCGCTGCCGCCGGGCATTCCAGGATGGGAAGGCCAACGTTGATGGCGTTGCGGTAAAAGATGCGCGCAAAGCTCTTGGCCACAATGCAAGCCACGCCAGCCCCTCGAAGTGCCAGCGGCGCGTGCTCTCGCGAAGAACCACAGCCAAAGTTGTCGCCAGCGACGACAATGTCTCCGGGCTGGACCGCACCCACAAACTCGGCGTCTATGTCTTCCATACAATGGCCTGCCAGTTCCTCTGGGCTTGAGATGTTCAGATAGCGGGCCGGGATAATGGCATCCGTGTCTATATTATCGCCGTATTTCCATACTTTGCCTGATATTAGCATCGTCTGATCCTAGATTGAAGGTAACTACTCAGCCCGACGGTTTTTCCCCGTCATTGCGAGGAGCGAAGCGACGAAGCAATCTCTACCTCGGAAATTGGAGATTGCTTCGCCGCAAAAAGCGCGGCTCGCAATGACAGGCTGAACAGTTACGATTGAAGTACATGGGTCGCAATACGCAACCCAAGTTTCGTATTATGTGTTCCGTGTCTCATCGATGATCCGGGTGTATGATTCTCCCTGCTATTGCGCTTGCGGCTGCGACGGCTGGGCCAGCCAGGTAGACCTCGCTGTCACGGTGGCCCATTCGCCCTCGAAAGTTGCGGTTGGTCGTGCTTACGGCCCGCTCACCGGCGGCCAGGACTCCCATATAGCCGCCCAGGCAGGGACCGCAGGTCGGCGTACTGACGACCGCGCCCGCCTCGATAAACGTCTCCACCAACCCCTCGCGGAGCGCGTCCAGGTAGACCTGCTGCGTACCGGGGATGACGATGCACCGTACGTCGCGATGGACTTGGCCGCCCCGGAGGACCTCGGCGGCGATGCGCAGGTCTTCCAGACGGCCGTTGGTGCAGGAGCCGATGACGGCCTGGTCGATCTTCACCTCGCCTGCCTGGCTCACCGGGCGAGCGTTCTCCGGCAGGTGAGGAAACGCGACCTGCGGTTCGATCTGGCTCACGTCCACCTCGATAACTTCCGAATAGGCCGCGTTGTCGTCCGCTATGTAGGTGTGATAGGGGCGTTGGGCGCGCTCGTCCACGTAAGCACGGGTGGTGTCGTCCACAGCAAACAGCCCTGCCTTGCCGCCAGCCTCGATGGCCATATTCGACATAGTAAACCGGTGGGCCATAGAAAGTCCCATCACCGCTGGTCCCGCGAACTCGATGGCCTTGTAACGTGCGCCGCTGACGCCAATCTGCCCGATCGTGTAGAGGATCAGATCTTTGCCGCCGACCCAGGGCTGGAGCGGGCCGTGGTAGGTGATCTTGATCGTCTCTGGTACGCGCATCCAGATGCTGCCCATAGCCATCGCCACGGCGATATCGGTGGAGCCCATACCGGTGGCAAAGGCTCCCAGCGCGCCATAGGTGCACGTGTGCGAGTCGGCGCCAACGACGATGTCGCCCGGCACGACCAGGCCCTGCTCGGGTAGCAGTACGTGCTCGATCCCCATACGACCCACGTCATAGTGATGGGGTAGGCCCTGGTCTCGCGCAAACTGGCGCATCTGTACGCACTGCTCGGCAGACTTGATGTCCTTGTTGGGCACAAAGTGATCGGCTACCATCACGACTCGATCGGTATCGAACACTCTCTCCACACCCAGATTCTCAAACTCTCGGATAGCGATCGGCGCGGTGATATCGTTCGCCAGCACCAAGTCCACCGCTACCTCGACCAGGTCCCCGGGCCATACCTCGGCCTGTTGTTGGGCGTTTCCCGCGTCGTCTACCAGGTGGGCGGCGATGATCTCTTCTGCTAATGTGTGTCCCATGTGTTATCGCCTCAGGTCGATCTTTCGCTCGTCATTCCGAGTAGAGCGAGGAATCTCGTCGTAGGGATTCTCTGTTCGACAAGAGATTCTTCGCTACGCTCAGAATGACGGGCAAGGCTGCTCAGAATGAC
>CAYUIS010000001.1:69345-75218 GCA_964444825.1 uncultured Anaerolineales bacterium
GCTCAGAATGACGGGCAAGGCTGCTCAGAATGACAGATTGTCAAAATCAGCTTGACCAGGGTCTAGCGGACGAGCCAACAGTTTCTGCTGTTCGGCCGTGCGACAGCCTGGTTCGCGCTACCGTTTCTCCGCCTCAGATAGCGCGAACCCATCCCACTTTAGCGCCCAACTCCGGGGCTCTGCGAATTTCTCGCCAGGTTCGTGTCCATCCGGCGATTCCGATTCCGCGGGCGAATGGGCTTCTGCTTGGCCAAAGACCCACCCCATTGCCCAACCCCGGGGCTGGGGGAATTTCCCGGTTGTTCCAGTGGAGCTCTGATCAGTCCTTTGGTCAGTCATTGTATTCTCCTCTCTTCTGATGCTGGTTTGTGCGTCTACTTGCAGTTTGTTACCTGCCTGGCTATTCGCTGGCCCTTGTCCCACCGGCCTCGCGCCGGGCAGCGATGAGCCGGTTCAGCGCGAACATGTATGCCTTGGCGGCGGCTACGACGATGTCGGTGTCGGCGCTGCGACCGCTGAATACGCGGCGCTCCACGCCATTGTCCTTCACCGGCTCATCGGCCTGGATGCGGACGGTCACCCGCCCCACGGCGTCGATTCCCTCGGTCACCGCCTGGATCGAGAACTCGATGAGTTCGTTCGGCTCGCCAATGACGCGGTTGATGGCCCGATAGATCGCATCCACCGGTCCGGTGCCGTGGTCAGCGTCGCAAAAGATCTCGCCGTTTGGCCCTCGGATGCGCACGGTGGCCGTGGGGATCGAATAGTTGCCGCAACTCACCTGGACGTGCTCCAGATGGTACGTCTCTTCAAAGAACATCTGTACCTCGTCAGCGACGATGGCTTCCAGGTCACGGGTATCGACTGTCTTTTTCTTGTCTGCCACCTTTAAGAAACGTTGGTAGACTTTTTCGAACTGCCCGTCGTCTAGCGCGTAGCCCAGTTCGGCCAGCCGGTGGCGCAGGCCATGCCGTCCAGACCGCGCGGACAGGATGATCTCCGAGTCGGGCACGCCGACGTCGTGAGGGTTGATGATCTCGTATGTGGTGCGTTCCTTCAGGACGCCATCCTGGTGGATGCCGGAGGAATGGGCGAACGCGTTGGCTCCCACGATGGCCTTGTTCGGCTGCACTGGGATGCCCGTCAACTGGCTGACCAGCCGGCTGACCGGGTAGATACGCCGGGCGTCAATTCGGGTTTCCAGGTCGAACAGGTCACGGCGGGTCTTGATAGCCATCACGACCTCCTCCAGCGATGTGTTGCCTGCTCGTTCGCCGATGCCGTTCACGGTTACCTCGACTTGCCGCGCGCCGTTGCGCACGCCCGCCAACGTGTTGGCTGTAGCCATACCCAGGTCGTTGTGACAGTGTACGGCCACTGTGGCGCGGTGGATGTTGCTCACGTTATCGACGATGCCCCGTATGAGCGCGCCAAACTCACCGGGCGAGGTGTAGCCTGTGGTATCCGGGATATTGACGACCGTGGCCCCGGCGTTGATGACCGCCTCCAGCACGCGGTATAGGTATTCAGGATCTGCGCGACCTGCATCTTCGGCATAGTACTGCACATCCTCGACAAACTTTTTGGCATACTTGACCGCGTCCACACCCTGCTCCAGCGCCCCTTCGCGCGTCGTGCGCAGCTTGTACTCAATGTGGACGTCAGAGACGCCAAGCCCTGTGTGGATGCGAGGCCGTTTCGCGCTCTGAAGCGCCTCGGCCGCCGAGTCGATGTCCAGCCGGTTGGCCCGCGTCAGACCACAGATCGTACAGTTGCGGATCTCTTGCGAGATACGCTGTACCGCCCTGAAATCGCCTGGAGAGGAAATCGGAAAGCCGGCCTCGATCACGTCTACGCCCATATCCTCCAGCACACGGGCGATCTCTAATTTCTCGTCAATGTTGAGCGCCGCGCCCGGCGACTGCTCACCGTCTCGAAGAGTCGTGTCGAAAACTGCAATGGTGTCTGGAATACTAGTTCCGCTATTGTCCATATTCCTTTGTCCTACTTACTCTGACCAGTTCTCTGGTCGCAGCGAGCGAACCGCTGCGCCAGCTTGCCACATCTCCGATTCCCTCATCTCCCGCAACTCGGCCTCCAGTTTCTCCTTGTAGTCGTCCGCGCTGTTGGCCGCGAGAACGATCCGTGTCTCCTCGCCGGAGAGGACGCTCTTGTACAGCTCGTCAAAAACAGGTGCGACCGCCTCGCGGAATCTGTGCCGCCAGTCGAGCGCGCCGCGTTGGGCCGTCGCGCTGCAGTTTGCATACATCCAGTCCATACCGTTCTGAGCCACCAGCCGGATCAGGCTTTGGGTTAGCTCCTCGACCGTCTCGTTGAACGCCTCGCTGGGGCTATGGCCGTTCTTTCGCAGTACGTTGTACTGGGCCTCCATAACGCCGGCCAGCGCGCCCATCAGGACGCCTCTTTCCCCGGTAAGGTCGCTGTGTACCTCGTTCTCAAAGGTGGTAGGAAAGAGATAGCCCGAGCCGACGGCAATTCCGACAGCGAGGGTCCGCTCCGTTGCGCGTCCCGTATGGTCCTGGTGGACCGCATAGCTGCTGTTGATACCGCTGCCAGAGAGAAAGTTGGCCCGTACACTGGCTCCTGATCCCTTGGGTGCTACCAAAATGACGTCCACGAACTCGGGGGGGACGATGCCCGTCTGATCGTTGTACACGATACCGAACCCGTGGGAGAAATACAGGGCATCTCCTTCCTTGAGCCTGGACTTGACCTGGGGCCACAGCGCCACCTGGGCTGCATCCGAGACCAGGTATTGAATGATGGTGGCCCGCTCCACGGCCTCCTCAAAGGGAAAAAGCGTCTTGCCAGGCTCCCAGCCGTCGTTCACCGCCTTATCCCAGGAGCGCTCGCGCCTTGGCGACCCGCCCACGATGACGTTGATGCCGTTCTCTTTCATATTCAGCGCCTGGGCGGGACCTTGCACACCATAGCCCAAGACGGCCACGACCTCATCCTTGAGAACCTGGCGCGCTTTCTCCAGGGGGAATTCGTCTCTGGTGACGACCTGCTCGACTACTCCGCCAAAATTGATTTCTGCCATTGTTGTCCTCCGTGTATGGTTTTATGAATGGTGGCCCGCGCCATTGCCGCCCCGGACCATCGCTACCCGCCCGGTGCGCACCATCTCCTGCACGCCAAAGGGGCGTAGCACGTCGACCAGGCCATCTATCTTTTCCTCGGTGCCAGTCGCCTCGATCATCAGCGTATTCAGGCTCACGTCCACCACCCGGGCGCGAAAGGTGTCCACGATCTGCATCACCTCCGAACGACTCCCGCCGTTCGCCTGTACCCGAATGAGGGCCAGGTCGCGCACTACGGACGGTTCTTCAGTGACGTCTTTGACCTCGATCGTGTTGATCAGCTTGCGCAGATGCTGGACAACTTGACGTACATCGGTGCGATCGCTGTCCACAAGGATCGTCATTCGGGATACGCCGGGTTGCTCCGTGTGGCCGACGGTCAGGCTCTCGATATTAAAGGCCCGCCGGCGGAATAGGCTGGCTACCCGGTTCAGCACCCCAGGCTTGTCTTCTACTAGAGCTATCAATGTGCGTTCCATCTTCTCTCTCCTTAAACAACCGTTGGGTATCGAGACTCTACGCCGGGCGTCGAATCATCTCGTCCAATGCCGCGCCGGAAGGCACCATCGGGTATACGTTGCCATCTTCACCCTCCTCGATGACGCGGAATTCGATAAAGGCCGGACCGGGATGGCTACGAGCCTCGGCGATGGCCTGCTGGGTTTCCTCTGGATGGGTCACCTGCCAGCCACGGATACCGTACGCCTCAACCAGCCGGACAAAGTCGGGGTTGGCCAGGTAAGTGGACTCGTAACGCCGGTCATAAAAGAACTCTTGCCACTGCCGTACCATGCCGAGATAGCTGTTGTTGAAGAGCGCGATGCGCAGAGGTAGCTGCTCCTGCACGACGGTACCCAACTCCTGGATGTTCATCTGGAAGCCGCCGTCACCCACCATAGCCCACACCTCCTTGTCGGGGTGGGCGATCTGGGCGCCGATCGCTGCCGGCAGCCCAAAACCCATCGTCCCCAATCCCCCTGAGGTGATCAAAGGCCACGGTTGGTCGAAGCGGCAGTATTGGGCTGCCCACATCTGGTTCTGGCCAACATCGGTGACGATGATGGCCTCTCCCTCCGTCGCCTCCCAGATCGCGTGAACAGCGCGGGGAGCCACGACACGGCCGTTGCTTGGCCGGTTCACAATGTCACGCGTCCGGCTTTCCTCCCGCCAATCGTCTATCTGCTCCAGCCATTCGTGGTGAGGGGCGGGTTCCATCTTGGGCGACAACTGCTCAAGGACCTGCCGCAGATCCCCCAGGATGGCCACATCGACTGGAATCACCTTGTTCAGTTCGGCCGCATCCAGGTCGACGTGGATCTTGTGGGCATTGGGCGCGTAGGTGTCCAGCGTCCCGGTCACACGGTCGTCAAACCGCATGCCAAAAGCCAGGAGCAGATCGGCCTCCTGGATGGCCTTGTTCACATAGGCCTCGCCGTGCATCCCCATCAAACCCAGTGTGAGAGGATGGGATTCCGGGAACCCGCCTTTGCCCAGGAGTGTAAGGGCGACGGGGGTCCTTGTCTGCTCGACAAAGGACCTCAGCGCCGCCATCGCACCTGACATCAGAACACCGTGACCGGCGAGCACGACGGGCCGTTGCGCCTTGTTGATCATATCGGCTGCCTGCCGCACAGCCTCTGGATCCCCCTGGCCAACGGGTTGATAGCCCGGCAGCCGAACTGGTTCCGTGGGTACGACAAATTCGGTCTCTGCCTGTTGCACATCCTTAGGCAGGTCAATCAATACGGGCCCTGGCCGGCCGCTCCGTGCGATGTAAAAGGCCTCGCGGATGACGTGGGCCAGGTCGTCGACATCCGTGACCAGGTAGTTGTGCTTGGTGATGGGCAGCGTGACGCCCGTGATGTCAGTCTCTTGAAATGCATCTGAGCCAATCAGCGAGGTTGGCACCTGGCCCGTGATACATACGATGGGTGAAGAGTCCATCATCGCCGTGGCAATACCGGTGACCAGGTTGGTAGCGCCCGGTCCTGAGGTGGCTATCGCCACACCAACACGCCCTGAAGCGCGGGCATAGCCGTCGGCAGCGTGGGCCGCTCCCTGTTCGTGGCGAACGAGGACGTGGCGGATGCCATAGTCCTGGAGAGGATGGTACGTGGGCATGATGGCCCCTCCGGGGAAGCCAAAGACGACCTCTACACCTTCATGCTCCAACATCTCCCAAACGATCTGCGCGCCTGTTCTTCGGTTACTCATCTCTTCTCCATCCTCCCTGCTGCCCGTCGGTAGGCTCCAATCAATCAAAAAAGCCGCCCGGCTGGGCGGCTTTTGCCTGTCTCCTGGTGCTCGCTATCGGTCTGCACTCACCAGCGCCATCCCAACCCCCGGCTGCCCCCGCTAAGCAGGAGCACAATAATGACGACGACAATCAAGTACAGCGCGTGATAGCTGAGCCACAGGCCCTTCCAGGTGTAAGAGGTACTCGGTCTATTGGCGTGTTGGTGAACTTTCATGTGTCCGTATCCAGATCAAAATAGCCTTAAATCATCAGAGCCGCCCTGTTGGGCGGCTCTGGCTTGTGCTAATCAAGTGGTGACTTCCACCTGCCCAACGGCTTAGGACTCCTCCCTAATAACTAGGACCAGGAGCAAGTTGGACAGGGCAATAAGCAAGTTGCTGGAAGTTGTCATTGTAAAGAAAGCCTACGTCTTGGTCTCCTCACTAGATTGACGCGATTATACAACGGTCTTGAGAATCTGTCAAATTGCGCGCGTCGTGATTCTCTGGGGTTCAGTCATAACGCCGAACAGC
>CAYUIS010000002.1:0-7516 GCA_964444825.1 uncultured Anaerolineales bacterium
GGAGAGCAGAAGGTGTGTTCTGGCAGCGGATTCGGGAGGCTCGGGATGAGATGGAGGGCCTCCGCCGCATCATTGCAGATCTGGAGGTCGTGTACCAGGCTCAAGGACGTGAAGAAAGGCCATATTCCAGGCTGGCCAAGGCGCGTCGTGAGCTGAGATCGGCCGAGAAGCGAGAGAGACGCGCCTGGCGGGACCTCAAGAAGCAGCACCGCAGACGGGACCGGCAACAACGGAACCTGGATGAACTGCAAGAAGACCTGATCTCTTTGGATGAGTGGTTGAGCCATTTGGAGACCGACAATCAGACAAACCTCAACCCAGTACGCATCGTGCTGCGCATTGATGCCGGCTTCAGCATTGGCCTCAACCTGACTTGGCTGATTGAGATGGGGTATGCCATACGGACGAAAGCCCACCACGGCAGCACGGCCGATTGTCTGCGGCAACGCGTGCCACCTCAGGCCAGATGGACGCGCGTCGGGCGCAACGCCGAAGCGCTGTATATGGGAGACTATGACCACAACGATTGCCCGTACCCTCTTCAAGCTATGCCGGTGCGCTATCACCTGCCGCAGAAAATGCTCCACACTGCGCTGCTCTACTACGACGAAGTCGCGCCTCCTCCGTTGCCCGAGTGGTTCGCTCAGTACAATGGCCGTCAGACTATCGAGGCGGGCATCAAAGAAGAGAAGGGAGTATTCACCTTGAAACGCCATCTGGTGCGCTCCCCCATCGGTATGCGGCTTCAGGAGCAGTTCGCCCTGTTCGGAGCTAACTTCGTCCGCCGGGCTGCGGCTTGGGTCAAGGATATGCTGCGCCAGACCAACCATCGCTTTACCACTGCCCTCAACCAGGTCAAGACCTTGGTGCGAACTGTCTCTCGTGCCAGAGCACGTTGGGTGCGAAACGACCTCGGTCATACGCTAACCTTCGATGAAAATGGCCCATTCGCTGGTACCGTCATTTGCCTGTCCGGCGTGATAGCTGTTCAACAGGCTTTACCTTGGTTCAAATTCGCCCCTTCATGAAACATGTATCATCAGATTGCGCAACCGTTACGATAGCTAATGGAGTTGGTTGGAAATGAACAAACGTCATTTGATTGCCCTGATTACGGTGGTTGCTCTACCCATTATACTGGTGGTCAGCCTTAGTCACACTATAGCGGCCTGGTCTGGCCCGCGCGAACCGGCCTTGCGCCCGATGACTGTGGATGACCCGCTCACCTTTTACTGGGATTACGATGGCGATCAACAGGCTGAAGATGGGTTTGGTTACTCGGTAGGCACGGCCGGGGATGTGAACAACGACGGCCATGACGATATTATCGTCGGTGCGCCCGTTTATAGCGACACTGTTTATAGAGAGGGGGTCGTCTTTGTGTTTTACGGCTCTGAGAGTGGTCTGAGTAACACCCCCGATTGGCATTTCGGGAGTGGTCAACAGGGCGCTCGCTTTGGTGCATCGGTGGGCACGGCCGGCGACGTGAACGGCGATGGCTACGATGATGTGATCATCGGCGCGCCCGAGTATACGCAGGGGATACAATACCAGTCCAAGGAAGGCCAGGTCTATGTATTCTACGGTTCTGCGGATGGTCTGAGCACAACCCCTGATTGGATACTTAAGGGCGACCAAAGCAACGCCCTTCTCGGCGCTTCGGTCGGCACAGCCGGTGACGTGAACCATGATGGCTATGATGACATTATCGTAGGCGCACCCAATTACGACAACGGCGAAAAGAACGAGGGCCGGGTCTATGTCTTTCTCGGCTCTGGCGACAGCGGCCAGACCGCTCGCCTTTTTTGGTCCGAGGAGGGCAACCAAGCCGAGGCCAAGTTTGGCGCATCGGTGGGCACAGCCGGTGACGTAAACAATGATGGCTACGACGACGTCATCATTGGTGCGCCTCAATACGACAACGGTGAGAAAGATGAAGGGGCCGCTTTTGTTTTCTATGGCGCGAGCAGTGGTTTGACCGTCACGTTACATACGCTGGTTGATGGCGATCGACCCGAGGCCGAGTTCGGCACATCGGTCGGCACGGCGGGCGATGTGAACGGCGATGGTTATGCCGATGTGATTGTTGGCGCGCCCGTTTACAGCAATTCTGTCAGCCTGGTAGGGGCGGCCTTTGCCTTTCAAGGTTCGGCGTCTGGCCTGAGCGTCACGCCCACTTGGAAATTCGAGGGATGGCAAGCGTACGCCCGTTTTGGCAACTCGGTCAGTACAGCCGGTGACGTGAACGGCGATGCCTATGATGACGTCGTTGTCGGCGCGCCTATCTACTCGCTCGGTGGTATCAGTCCCACAAAAGAAGGAGCTGTTTTCGCATTCAGCGGTTCAGACACAGGATTGCTCGCGACAGTCTTCTGGTCTGGTTGGGGCAGCAAGCATGAGACAGAGTTTGGCTATTCGGTAGGCGCCGCAGGGGATGTGAACGGCGACACCTGGGCCGATATCGTCATCGGCGCTCCCCACTTTAGGAAAAACAAGATAATCTATGGACAGGCTGTTGTCTACCGGGGTGTGAAAGACGCGCCAGTGTTCTACATCCATTTGCCGCTGTTGCTACGCGCCTCTTCTTTATGACCGCTTACTCACCGCGTGAGCTAACAACTGATCCTAGCGTGCAGATATTGATCACATCCCCAATTACCACGTCATTGTTCTCCTCTATCCTCTGGTGAGATGCCAAGATCGTAACGCAAGCCTGATCAAATGATCTTGCGGCAATTCCCGTTTTTTCGCTACAGGGATTGCTGAACCAGGTTTCTGTCTCTTTCCTTGCGTATCGAGTTGGCAGAGCGTGGCCCTCAGCACATTTTAATAGTTTTTTAACCTTAATAGCACTTCCTAGAGACTCTTCTGTGCTACGATTAGACCCAGCGTGTCAGATCGCTCGGTCGCTTGCTGGTTGGCTGCCGAGGGACGTTTTGACGTCAGCAGTCGCTACAGCCGACTTGGATGGGGCCGACAACAATGCGTTCTTATGAAGTGAGAACATGGCAAACAAGTTTCTAGACTTTTTTCTGCTACTCCTAACCCAATTTTCCGGAGGGCCAGGCCCAACAGAAAACAACCTCGTGCGCTTTGGCCTGCCGGCAGCACTGTGGGGGGTGCTGTTGTTCGTCGCGTGGATCAGACAACGCAGGCAGGAGCTACCACGGGAGAAGCTGTTGGTCTGGGGATTTGGCCTGGGACTAGCACGCGAGTTGTTCATGTTCAGCCACGTCGCTGTGCAGTTAATCGGGGAGGGAACGCACGAGCCAACAGGATACTTTACCCCCGAGCCGCTGGAACACGCACTGACGATGGCAGCGCTTGTGGTAGTCGCCGGTGCGTTTATCCAATACATCCTGGACGACGATAGTCTGGCCCGTCGCTATCTGCGGGTGGGGCTGGCAGCAACGGGCGTTTGCTATGTCGGCATCTCTTGGTGGTGGTTTCAGCTCACGACAGCCAACCCAGAGATCAAGTTTAACCAGAGTTTATGTGGGGTTCTTATTCATTCGGTCATCGCTCTGTTCATTCTCGTTGCCATCGTACTCATCACGAGAAGACGGGGGTGGCTGCGAAATACGGTATCATTGGCGTTAGCCTTTTTCTTTATGAGTGAGTTTCTAAAGGTCTTTAATGTTGCTACCGTCACAACCTATATGAAAATCCTCTGTCCCATCGCCAACAGTTTCCACATTACAGCCATTCCTTTGCTGGGATACGTCTATCTTCGCGAACAATCTATCAGAAAAGGAGAGGCCGAAAGGGAGCTTGGGGCATATCGGGAACATCTCGAAGAACTGGTAGAAGAGCGTACCACCGAACTGACCCAGACGAACGAACAACTTCAACAAGAGATCGTTGAGCGTGAACGGGCTGAGGCAGAGATTGCCCGGCGTAACTCGGAGCTGGCGGCCCAGAACGCCATCGCCGCCACGACCAGTCAATCTCTGGATTTGAACACCCTCCTGAACACTGCCCTGGACACGGTGATGACGGTGCTAGAGATGGATGTAGGCAGCATCTTTCTCCTGGAATCGGACGGCGAGACGATGACATTGCACGTGCACCGGGGTGGGACAACGATGGAGACGGCTATAGAGTCGGTGGACCAATCTCGTATGAACAGGTGTATTTCTTTCCAGACCGTGGCCGATATGCAGCCGATGTTGCTGGATATGTCTGACGCCCGGTCCAGGCGACCGCCGCCGTTTATTGTTGACGAAGACTTGCAGACTATGGCCAGCACGCCTCTGGTCTCCGGGGGAAAGACGGTGGGAGCGTTGAACCTGGGCGCACGCCGTCCGCATGCAATATCGTCACAAGAGATGGAACTGCTGACAGCTATTGGCCGGCAGATCGGTATCGCCGTGGAGAACGCGCACCTGTATCGCGAGACAGAGCGCTGGGCTGAGGAATTGGCCCTGCTTCACGAGGTGAGTGTTTCTCTGACGTCTACGTTCGATCCTGTGACCATCTACAATCAAATGGCCGAACAGTCCGCCAAGCTTTTGGGTTGCCCGGCGGCCAGTGTCTTTCGGTGGGACGAGGAACGCCGAGAGGCAGTCGCTATCTCTGATTATGGCACGGCCAATCAATCCGCTGACGGCCTGCACATGCTGCTTAGCGAGAGCGGTATCCTGCTGGATATGGTCACCAATCGTTTGCCAATTGCCATTGAGGATGCCCAAGCCGACCCTCTGGTCTCTTCTCTCTGGAGGGAAAAGCTCAACGTCAAGGCGCTCTTATGCCTGCCTGTGTGGGGTAAGGGAAAGCCGTTGGGGTTTCTCTGTACGATAGAACCCCACGAGCCACGACGATGGAAAGCCAACGAAATACAGTTGGTTGATAGTTTCGTCAACCGTGCGGCAGTTGCGTTAGAGAACGCCAACCTCCACAAGCAGCTTGAGTGGGCCGCTACACTGGAAGAACGCCAGCGCATTGCCGCCGACATGCATGATGGGCTGGCCCAGACGATGAGTTATGTGGGCCACAAAGTCGATCAAGTGACCGAATTGGCGGAAGCGGGACGCATTCCAGATCTACTGAGCACGTGTCAGCACATACGGGATACGCTCGACCGGGCAACATACGAAGTGCGCCAGTCCATTGCCAGCTTGCAGGAAACCCCCTTACCCAAAAGACCCCTCCAAGACTGGCTGGCCGAAATAGCCAGCGAGTTCACGAAAAGGAGTGATGGTGAGACGGCGGCGGCTTTGGTGACCAAGCTCAGCGCCCCCTTGTTTTTACCGCCGAGCCACATCGAACAGATATTGAACGTGGTACAAGAGGCCATAACAAATGCCGGGCGTCACGCCCAGGCCCGACAGATTGTCATCACTCTGGAGAGGAAGACGGATCGAGCGGTGGTAGCCGTGGAGGATGATGGACGAGGGTTTGATCCAGAATCACCGCCCACGGACGGGCGCGACCATTTTGGCCTCAGCATTATGCATGCTCGGGCTGCTCGCATTGATGGACAACTAGCGGTTGATTCATCGCCGGGGCAGGGCACGCGCGTAATATTGACCTGGCCGTTGGAATCGAGTTAAGAGAGGAATCATGGCAAAGATTCGTGTGTTATTGGCGGATGATCATTCGTTGTTCCGCCAAGGAATCGCTCACATCCTCAACACCCAGCCGGACTTTGAAGTTGTCGGCGAGGCCGGCGACGGCCTGGAGGTGTTGGTCAAAGCGCTAGAGTTAGCGCCGGATCTTATATTGATGGACGTAAATATGCCGGGATGTGATGGCTTGGAAGCCACCCAATGGATCAAGCAAAGGCTGCCCGGGGTGATTATTGTGATGCTGACCGTACGTGATGATGATGAGAAACTGTCTCGGGCAATTAGGAACGGGGCGCAAGGGTATCTTTCAAAAGATATACGGTCCTGGGATTTGGTTGACTTGTTACGAAGGACATGTGTCATGCGTATGAGCAACCGTCATCCACAACTGGTAACTGTGCAGTAGTCTGCGGAGGCAAGTATGGGAAAAATCCGAGTGCTATTGGCTGATGATCATTCGTTATTCCGCGAGGGGATGTGCAGCATCCTCAACGCCCAGCCAGACTTTGAGGTTATCGGTGAGGCCAGCGATGGCCTAGAAGCGCTGGTCAAGGCCAGGGAATTGATGCCAGATCTCATTTTGATGGATATCAACATGCCGGGAGTCGATGGCCTGGAAGCCACGCGACGAATTAAGCAGGAGCTTCCATCGGTCACCATCGTGATGCTTACCGTGCGCGACGAAGACGAAAAGCTATTTCAGGCGATCAAGAGCGGGGCGCAAGGTTATGTACTGAAAAGTATTCGGTCTTGGGATTTGGTGAATCTGCTGCGGGGAGCTATGGAAGGAGAAGCTGCCATTACACCGGCTATGGCTGGTCGTATGCTGGCAGAGTTCCGGCGGCTGAGCCAGCGTCCAGCGCGCAGACCCTCCAGTGATGACACAGTGGCCCTCACGCTACGGGAACAGGGCGTGCTGAGTCTGGCGGCAGCATGTGCCACCGATAAGGAGATTGCGGACGAACTGTGCATCAGTATCCACACGGTCAAGAGCCACATGCGCAATATCCTTTCCAAGTTGCAGCTTGGTCGTCGCCACGAAGCAGCACTATTTGCCGTGCGTGAAGGTCTGATTCCGCCGCCGGATGGCGATTCGCTAAAAATCAACTAGCTCAAAGGATAAAACAGCACAAGAGGACTTTTCCTTTTGTGTCCAAACACAAACAATTAACTCTCCCAGCTTGCCCGTATGAACTAGTTCTGCGTCCAAATGAGAACTAGTTCTTTTTATGAGAAGAGCGGTTGCAAAATCGCTCTTTTCTAGTTCCTATTTGCTGAGAAGAGGGATTGAGTTCACCCAGTCATCTATGGTATTATTTCAATAGTATTATTTCAATAGCAGTCTACGATCATCATTACAACATTCGTGAATTGGAGATTCGCATGGAAGATAGCCGGCTGGTCGTGCTTTTTGGTGGTTCCTTACTCATGGACGGTGTGGCAGCCGGCCTCTGTGCCAGTCAATCGGTGGGCATGATTCGAATTCTTGACACCGTCCCTGACCTAAGAGAGTGCTTACAGTCTCTCCAACCCGACATAGTGATCTTTGACTGGGATACCCCTGAAGCTCAAGACATCGTTTCTGTCCTCAGGGACCAGCCTGGGGTTACCCTCTTGGGACTGGATGTGCACAACAAAAAGGTCATCATAGTCTCCAGCCATCAATGCACACCTTTGTCGGTGAGCGAGTTGATCCAGGTGATTCAATCACAACCTTATCAACAAATGCGGGGAATTGATCCAGACAGCATGATGCTCAGCGAATGGAAAGCGGAATTTCTACATTAGGTGGGGTGCAGGTGGGGGGCGACCCTCACCAGAGGGACGTATCTGGCGTATTAAATCAAGCACAATAGACGAAACGAAAGGAGGTGATACAGGATGAAAAAACTGCTGATTCTGGTGTTGGTGTTCGTGTTGTTGCTGTCTCTCACAGTGTCGGTCTTTGC
>CAYUIS010000002.1:7616-18867 GCA_964444825.1 uncultured Anaerolineales bacterium
GCGCCGGGCAAACGGCAACTCGGGTTGATGCGCAGCCACACTCAGGCAAGCACGGCAGGCGCACAGCCCTCGTTACACAAGAAGATTATAAAGGAGAGTCTAATGAAAGTCAAACGTTTAACATTTACACTTGTGCTGATCACTATGATAATGACGATGGTCGGCATAGTGTCGGCGGACGACGGTGCGATGTTCCGCCGCAACATTTCCAAGACACCGGAACAGGAGACCGAGCGCGCGAACCTTGCGCATATGACGTTCTATGTGCCCGCGCAGGCCTCCACTGACGAATTGACGCCCGTTGAGTACTATGACGCCGCCGGCGCCCTGGTTGACACCCGCGAATATGCTAAACCGTTGGTGGCGGTCTACATTGACGGTCTGCCAGAGGAAGAACTCGAAGATGACGAGAGCATCTATGGCATCCTGAGCGGCGCAGGTTTCGGCGCGCACGATGCCTATGCAGCCCATTCACTGGACGATGGCACCACCTGGAAACGCACCAATCTGTCCAACTCTGCCGACCTGTCATCCTTTACCCTGGCAAACGGCCACCCGTACCCAGGCGATGCGCACAACATGACCTTTGCTATCGCCGGGGACAAGGTGCTGGTGGGCTGGATCAGCAAGTACTGCGATGGCGGCTCCCCTGCCTATACCTTGGTGGATGAGGAAGATAATAAGCTCTACTCTGATATCTGGGGTGTGGCGGGTTCACAACGCTCGGTAGACTATACGCTGCAAGGCTTCCCGGAGGTCGGTGAAATCCCCTACTCCTGCGTGTGGGCTGCTCGTGGCACGCTGTTGGAAGACCTCGAGACAGGTCTTTTCGACATCACCTGGACCAGGGCTGAGCGCCTGACCTCCGGCCGTCGCGATGCCAACCGGCTGGAGATGAACGGAGACGGTGCCGCCGGTTTCATGATGACCTGGCAGGAAGACCCCGATGGGTTGCGCCCCGGTCAGGGCCTTGGCCCCGGCGAGGGGTGGTCCGGCGCGGTGGTCAATCAGCAGACCGACCTGTGGTACTCGTTCATCTCGATGGAAGACTTTGTGATGGTGATGAGCGATGACACTGAAGATGCAACCGCTGTCGACATTGCTGAATACGGCGGCGAAACCATGCCCAAAGTTGCCGTGCCAATGGCGCTGCCCGTTCGTCTGACCGACAACAAGATGTGCAAGGCAACAGGCTCCGACCCATACTGCTACGTTGATTTCGACAATGTAGACGCAGATGGTAACTTGATCCTCCCGGATGATCTAAACACAATCGTTCAATCACAGGACTCGACTTTCTGCTCTGAAGTGGTTCAGTGGACCAACCCTGGTAACGTTACGCTCGACCTGTGTCAGGCCAAGGATGGTCGTGTGCTACAAGGCCGCGTCGGCGCTTCCCGCCCGCGTGTCAACGTCCAGCCCTATGACTCGGATGGTGACGGCGTGTATGACAACGCCTGGGTCATCATGGGGGCGGAAGAGTCCAAAGCCCTGGGCGAAGGACCCGACACCCTGGAGGAGGACCTGGAAGATATCGGCAAGAACATGTGGTACTACTCCTTCGACATGCTGAACCCAGAAGTGGTGATGCAGGGTGGTATGCTCAACCAGCCAGCGGTTGACCCGGAAACCGGGGCATTCTTCGAACTCCTGGAAGACGATTTCGGCAACCCATTCTACGAGACCGAGATCGCGCGCCGTTTCTCCCACTTTTCCCAGCCGATCCACCAGATCGGCGAGTCGGGCGTCTCGGCGGTCCTGATCGTCAAGCAGGGCATCATCAATCAGGGCGGCCCGGCCGACATCTTCCTGCGCAGGCTCGTGGTACCGGATGGTGTTGGGGAATACGCGGACGGTACTCTTCAGCTACCTCCCGGTTACAACCCGTATGCTTACGAGAACATGGACTGCGACGAGTGGGTCTACACCGACGGCAGCAACCCGCGCTACATCCAGGGTCTGTGTCTCAGCAATATGATCAACGTGTCCGGCAGTACTATCGTTGCATGTGACGGTGTCGCAGGTGATTGCGCTGATCAGTTCCCGTGGGATGGCGGTGTATCTCCTTTCCCGAAAGTGACCGAGTGGGTCCAGACCGAGGACAACCTGGATGACCAGTCCTGGGAAAACCCGTACGATGTCGCCAAGGGTCACCGCGGCTTCATTGACGGCGACTTTGTCATGATGATGTACGCCTGGTCGCCCAACTGGAAAGCCAACTCGGTGGGCAACGACCACTACAACCTCTACGCCCGTCGTTCCTTTGACGGCGGCGTGACCTGGACCACGACCCCGGCGGCACTGGGCGGCGATGGCACCGAAACCTGCGAGAACTATGGGGCCGGCTCGGAATTCACCACAGTCTGCACCCCCTACGGCGCTGGAGAATTCGAACAAGCCCGCAACCTCTCTCAGCTCACCGGTAACAAGGTCACCATCCTCGACCCGCGCTACACGCCCTCCGGCGGCATCAAGATGCTGCCCATCACCGACAAGCTGGGCGTCGACACCGCCGGCGAGTTGCCCTACGCCGACGATGCAGTGCGCGATCCGTCCAAGTTCTTTATGGTCTACGAGACCGGCGACAACACCACTGTAGCTGAAGGTGAGGCTGTGCCGCTGGATCTCTTCTACAGCCGGGCCACCAACTGGGGCGACGACTATGACCTGGTGGAATACGAAACCGGAGATGGTGAAATTGTCGAAGGTTTCGACTGGCTGGAGCACGACCACGATGATCTCTCCGGCGAGGCCGCCAATACCTGCAACCCCGGTGCCACCTACTACTATGCGATCTGGAACCAGTGGCAGGAGGATGAGCACGAGAACGTCTCTAACAGCGACGCCATCTTCCGCCGGATCATGTACCTGGATACCATCGAGGCTGCCCCCACGGCCATGATCCTCGGCGATCTGCCCCTCGAAGTCGAAGAGGGCTCAGAGGAGGTGTTGACCTTTGTCGGTACGGGCAAGGACAACGACCAACTGGGTCAGGGAGGAAAATACGGGCGAGGCATTGACGGCTACAGGTGGCTCTCGGACCTGAACGGTCTGTTGAGCGAGGGACAAGTTTTCGACATCCCGGTCAAGGACTTGATCAAGGGGCTGCATACCATCTACTTCTCGGTGCTGGATGACGAGGGGAACTGGTCTGAGCCAGATTCAGTCACGATCGGCGTCGGCGTACCCAATATTTCCATCAAGGTCTATCTACCCATCATCATGGTTCACTAACGGAGGTACGCCACTGGTACTTGGAGGAGGGTGAGGGGTATGACCGGCAGCGCTGCCGGTCATACCCCACCCCCAAAAAGCGGGGGAGGGCTTCCCCGCCTCGGGGCGCAGAAACCGGGTTTTTCATACACCGTGGAAAACACCGCCGCACATACGGAAACCCGGGTTCTGCGCCCAATAATAAGAAAGCGAGGAAGCATAAACTTGACAGCTAGATCGTGGAAAGAGCGTCTTTTCTATACCAAACAGCCGGCGGATGATCGCAGCCGGTTGCGGGCAGTTCTTGACAACCTGATCCTCCACCTGCACCCTACCCGGGTACCGGCGCCAGCTATCCGCTTCACCTACACGTGGGGACTGGGAGGCATCGCCGCCGTGCTGTCCGTGCTGCTGGGCCTGACCGGCGTGATGTTGATGTTCCGTTACGAGCCCACCGTTGACCGGGCCTATTCCAGCATCCAAGTGCTGGAAGCCGAGGTCGTGTTCGGCTCGCTGATCCGGTCGGTCCATCACTGGTCGGCTTCGGCGTTGGTCGTCGTCGCCTGCCTGCACCTGGTGCGCGTTTTCCTCACCGGGGGGTTCAAAAAGGGACGCTTTGTGAACTGGCTGATCGGGATCGGGTTGCTGTTGCTCACACTGATCTTTAACTTTACCGGCTACTTGCTGCCCTGGGATCAGTTGTCCTACTGGGCTATGACGGTGAGCACCGCGATGATCGGTTATCTCCCGTGGATCGGCGAGACGGTCAGACACCTGGTGCTGGCGGGACCAGAGGTGGGACAGGGCACGCTGAGCAATTTCTACGCGCTCCACGTGGCGCTGCTCCCGGCAGTGGGTGCGGTAGCCCTGGGTTACCACTTTTGGAGGGTGCGCAAGGATGGGGGCATCTCCCAGCCTGTGCGCAAACAAGGACAGCAGGTGGAACGGGTGACGACGATTCCCCATCTGCTGCGCAAAGAGATCGCGGTGGCGGCGGTCGTCATCACGACCGTCATGATTTGGGGGATGCTGATACCTGCCCCCCTGGGGGAATTGGCGAATCCAAACCATCCCCCCAGCCCGGCCAAAGCGGCTTGGTACTTTGTGGGCCTGCAAGAGCTGCTGTTGCACATGGATCCGCTGGCCTTTATCGTCCTGGCGTGTGTCGTGTTGGCCGGCATGGTACTCTTGCCCCGCTGGGACAGGCACGATGGGAACATTGGCGTCTACTTTCGCTCCTCTGTGGGACGGCGGGCGGCGTTTTTTGGGGGACTGGTCAGCGCATACGCAGTGCCACTCTTGATAGTGGCGGACGAGTTCTGGATCAATCTTCCGGCCATGCTGCCGCAGTGGCCCGCCATCATCTCAAATGGACTGATACCGTTGTTATTTATCCTGGCTGGTTTGACAACCATTTACTGCATCGCGCGCTGGGTGCTCAAGGCAAACCATAGTGAGGCGCTGGTGGGAATCTTTACGTGTGTGGCAGCCGGTCTGGTCGTCTTGACGATCATTGGCATCTATTTCCGTGGCCCGAGCATGGCGTTGGTTTTGCCTTTTTAAACTCGAGTTTTCCAGTAGCCCAGAAACCAGGTTTTTTGCCCAAGAACCGCTCTGGCCCGCGAAAGAGTTCTCGAGGTGAGACGTATTTTTCTCGCGCGATGCTCAAAAACCTGGTTTCTTAAAGTTTTTTACCAGTAGATGATTATCTCAAGACTTTGCTATGGTATGATTACGATCATGTGTGGCTTGACAATGTCACATTTCATCAAGATACCCATTCTCGCTCAAAGGGGATTCCTTCGACAGACTCAGGACAGGCTGCCAGATCCCCGTCTGAAGCGACGGCGCACCTGCATCAGGCCGGGATCTGGCGACACTTGTACCTGCGCCACAAGTGCAGGTGTCCCTGGCGAGCAAACGACCGAAAGTGACATTGTCAAGGTAGTCAGATCATTTCTTTACCAAAATAGAACAAGGTACATAATGGATCAGAAAATCAAGTCAGAACAGACAAGTCAAGAGCTAGAGGGATCACAAGAACTCTCCCGGCGCAATTTCCTCAAGTTGGGCATTGGCGTGTTGGGTGTGATTGCAGCGTTGGAAGCCGGCGCCGCTGGGGTGCTCTTTCTGCAATCGCGCAGCCAGGAAGAGGGATTCGGTGGTCTAGTCACGGCAGGTGCGGTGGATGATTTCCCGTTTGGCTCAGTGATCGAGTTTCCCGAAAATCGTTTCTTCCTGATCCGCTCCCACGACGGTGGGTTTCTCGCCGTTCACAACCGCTGCACCCATCTGGGATGCACTGTGTTTTGGGACCCAGATCAGAATCACTTTGTATGCCCCTGTCACGCATCCAGCTTTGACTTTTATGGCGATTTCGAGAGCCCACCCGTACTCCGTCCGCTGGACACGCTTCCGATACATATCCAAGATAGCATGGTCAGAGTTGATACTTCTCGTTTGCAGCAACGCGAGCAGTTTGTGCCGGGGCAATTGGTTTACGCGTAGATCAAGTACTCCCTTTGGTCGGGAACGAATCCAGATAAGGCAGATGATGGACGATGGATAAAAGCCAAACAATACCAGTGCAGTCCGAGTTCGACGTTTTCATGGCGCGGATGCAAGCTCGGGAGATGGCCCGTGAGATTGGTTTTGACGCCATGAACCAGGCGCGCATTGCTCTGGCGACATCGTCGTTGGCCTGCGCACTGAGACTTGGAGAAATGCAACAAGGCCAGGTCACCCTCAACTGCCTAGAAAGAGCTGGTGATTGGGGCATGCGGGTGGACTGCACCACGGCCAGCGGTGTCAATGGCAGGGCCGAACCGTGGGCGTTCGCTGATCTCAAATGGCTGGTCGATGAGTTGGTCGTCAAAGAGTTGCCATCCAACAATGTACAGGTGACCCTCTTTGCCTTGATGCCAAGATATGTGGAGAAGAGATCTAGCCCTGATGAAAAGATACGATCTGATTAGCCTAATCGCTTTATTGATCCTGGTGACCGCTCTGCCGTTTTACTTGCTACGCGAGTCAAACCGAATGGATCATGCTCAAACAACTTTGCGCGAACAATTCGTGGCAGATGGCGCCATGTTGTACGTTGAGAATTGCGTTCTCTGCCACGGCCCAACCGGCGAGGGAGTAGGCGCTATGCCTGCGCTCAATCACTTGTCCACGGCCGATTATAACGTTCTCTACAAAACAATCGCTCACGCTCCCCATGGATCGGCTATGGCATCCTGGCACATTGATGAAGGCGGCAGCTTGAACGATTACCAGATCGCGGGATTGGTGACGCTGATCCAGAATGCCGACTGGCCGCAGGTGGGCAGATTGGCATCCACGGGCAACTCGGCTCCCTATAGTCCGCCGGCTTTGGATACGAACGTGGATATGACGGTCCTGGAGGGAGTGGGAGAAGATCCGCACGAATGCCGCGCCTGCCACGAAGAACCACAGGTCCACGCCGACCGGTTTGGCCTCAATTGCGCCCGTTGCCACACCCTCCAGGCTTGGAAACCGGCCCTGCTGATGCGGCACACGTTCCTGCTGGATCACGGTGGAGAGGGTCAGGTGACCTGTCAGACCTGCCATACTTACTCCTACTCTGAGCACACCTGCTACGAGTGCCACGACCATACGCCCGAGCAGATGGAAACGGCGCATGCCAAAGAGGACATCTTTGAGTTTGAGAATTGCGCTGCGTGCCATCCCACTGGCCAGGAAGGTGAAGGAGAGCTTTTCCGCGCCAGTTACGGCCTGGATCAGGCGAGTGGCGATAGCGATACCGGTCCAGACCAGCAAGTGCTCGAGCAAGCGCACATACTGGTGCTGGAAATCAAGGAGAGTATTCCGCAGCATAAAGAGGCAGCAAAGCCTGCGGGTGGTGGGCGCCCGGGCGGCACAGCAGCAGGTAGGTGAGGTATCCGGTGTATGTTTAGGAGATCCATTTTGGGCAAGACTGGAGAGGCGAACTGGAAAAGCGGCAATCGATCGCGCGCACGGTTGTGGGGGGCAGGGGTTGTTTGTCTGTGCCTGTGGTTGTTCAATATAAACGTTTGGTCAGCCGCTGCCCAGACAACCCTTCCGCCAGCAAGTGAGACGGGCACGGATCCGGACATCCAGCAACTCCGCATCCAGGTGATGCCCGAGTTCGATGACCCTCGGGTCCTGGTCATTATCCAGGGACGTCTGGCTGCTTCTGACACAACCTTTCCCGTGCCGGTCACTTTTCGCGTACCACGTGGGGCGCAGATCAACCAGATGGCGGTGATGGACGTGGCCACCGGCGCCACTGCTCCACAATCTTTTGACGCTCGACCCGATCCTGATGATGCGCGCTGGTCGCTGGTGACCTACACCCTCGACAACGCCCATTTCTTCTACGAGTATTACTACGATCCTCTTGCCGGCGGCGCAGATAAGCAATTCACCTATACCTTTAGCAGCCCGCAACGTGTTATGGAACTCTTACTCGAGGTACAGCAGCCATTGGCAGCGACCGATTTCACGCTGGACCCGCTACCCACCATCGCCCGCTTCGATGAGGCCTTGGGTTTTACGTACCATCAGTTCAGCGTTGGCGCCCTGGCGGCCGGTGAGGAGATGGCCGTGGATGTCAGTTACACAAAGACCGACTCTATGCCTTCGGTGTCCAGGGAAGAAGTGATAGCAATGCAAATGCCTGAAGCCCCACCTGAAATGCCTGTAACGGCGGGAACCGGTGAGGCAAACGGCGCGATGCCTGCCTGGCTCTTGGTTCTTCTGGGAGCGGTGATTCTGATCTCAGTAGGCGGGATTATCTGGTATCGTTCGCAGCCAGGCAGAGTTTCTCCAGTCCCGGTGGCCGAGAGAGCCACAAAGGCTCCCAAGGTCGCGCCATCCGTAACGGGGTTCTGCTCCGTGTGCGGCGCCACCTTCAAACCCGACGCTCGCTACTGTCACGTCTGTGGGACGGCGAGGTCGGGTTGAGCCAGGGGGCGGAGGGTTGAAAAAAGTCAGGGGAATGCAGACGAGAAAAACACCCGCACTGTTTCTTGCTCTTAATGCCCTGCTCGTCGCGGTGGCGGTGGGCCTGTTTCTTCTGTCGGAGATCGGCCCAATGCGACCTGGTGACCCACTCTACGAGGTGCAGTACACGGCCGAACAGGGGCGGTTGCATCTCGCCGCTGGTGAAACACGCCAGGCAGATGTGGCCCTCGACCTGGCGGAACGCCGCCTGGTCGACCTGGCGCAGGCTGATGATACCGCCCGAATCAAGGCGGCCGCCACTGCATTGGATGGAGCGCTAGACGATGCGGTTCGACGCGTCGGCGCTGCTCCTGCCCCTGCGCAGGGCGAGCTCCTCGAACGCCTGACGGGACTCCTGGCCCAGGCCGAAGGCGCTGTGACAGCGCTGGAGCCGGCCGTAGAGAATGCGGCCAGCGATGATGGTTTGGCAGCCCTCGCTCGCAAGATCGCCGCCTTGCAGGAAAGCGATACCAGTGAGGAGATGGTGGCCTTGGTCCCTCCCCCTGCCCCCACTCTTCTTGGCGCTATTCCTATTCCCTTCCTGAGCCAGGACGTAGACCACGACCTTTACGATCTCAGCGGTGGACACGCCGATCTCGAATGTGCCGATTGCCACGCAGAAGGGCAATACGCCGATACCTCGACAGAATGCGCTAGCTGCCACGATCTCTTGCCCGACTCGCTCTACCCCGGCCATTTCGCTGGCGACTGTGACGACTGCCACGACATCGACAGCGGCGACTGGGCATCAACGACCGAGTTTGACCACCTGGGAGTGATCGAATGTTACTCGTGCCACGAGGGTGATCTTCCATCTGATCACTATGTAGATGCCGACATGCGCCCCTGGTATCTGGTCCAATACTCGGAGAGCGCGCTAACCCAAAACATAGGTTGGCGTGGTGACCTATTGTACCTGGAATGGGTATCGAAGGTCAAGGCGAACTCGTCATCCATAGCCGATGCTGATCTGTGGTATTGGACGCGGCTGCCAGAGGGCACGACACACCGGCTCTTGGACGCAGAAAACAGCCTGTACCATTTCGCGCGTCTATCTGAACGTGAAGCCCATCTGTCTCGGGGCTCTTTCAGTGAATACCTGTATCTCGGTACGTGTGTAGACTGCCACACCGACGTCGCTGACTGGGAGGTCATCTCCTATGAGCACACTGACTCGACCGATTGTGAGTCTTGTCATTTAGGGGATGACACGCCGGATGATCATTACGCCGGACTGTGCGCCAATTGCCACAACGTCTCCGACTGGGAAGAAGTGACGTTCGACCACACTGGCTTCTGGGACTGCCAGTCGTGTCACGAGTTGGCAGAGGATCACTATGAGGGCGAGTGCTCCGATTGTCACAACACCGTCGACTGGAACATTGTCAGGTTTGACCACATCGAATCTGATGATTGTCTTTATTGCCACGAAAGCCATGCCCCAGTCGATCATTATGCCGGCCAGTGCTCTGACTGCCACAATACCAGCGACTGGACCCAGTACTGGTTCAACCACACTGGATTCAGCGACTGTGCGAGCTGTCACGAAAAAGCCGATCACTACTCTGGCCAGTGCTCCAACTGCCACGACACCAGTAGCTGGCGCTTCTCTCACCGTGGCGCCACGGATTGTGCGAGCTGTCACAGCAAAGCCGATCACTACCCCGGCCAATGCTCCAACTGCCACGGTACCAGCAATTGGACTTTTACTCATAGTGTTCTCTCAGACTGCGCCGGCTGCCACAGCGAACGTGCCCCAGCCGATCACTATACCGGCCAGTGTTCCAACTGCCACAGTACTGCCAACTGGGTCGACGTCGACTTTAGCCACAGCGGCCTTACGGATTGTCAATCGTGCCATACACCATCCGCTAGTCACTACGCGGGTCAATGCTCCACCTGTCACGATACCAACGCCTGGACCGGGGTCGCCTTTACTCACGATGGCTTTACAGATTGCAGGTCGTGCCATAGCCCTCAAGCACCGCCCGGTCACGATGACCGCCAGTGCAGCGACTGTCACTGCACCTGTGACTGGAGCGAGATCAGAGACCACGAGAGCACCAGCGACTGTCTATCCTGCCACGAGCCGCCAGACGACGACCACTATAAAGTCCAGTGTTCCAGTTGTCACGGCACCGAGCGCTGGCACGAGATCGACGTTGATCACAGTGGCTTGATCGATTGCGGATCGTGCCACGATTCACCGGTGGACCATTACAAGGGCCAGTGCTCCAATTGTCACAGCGTAAAAGACTGGCACACGGTCAATTTCGACCACAGTGGCCTTGTCGATTGCCAGTCATGCCATACCCCTCTTGAGGAGGAACACTATGTCGGGCAGTGTTCCAATTGCCACGGCGTCGATAACTGGACCAATATCAGCTTCGACCACGTGGGGGCTGATAATTGTTCAGCGTGTCACGAACCACCGGGTGGCCACTGGCCCGGACAGTGCTCCAGTTGTCACGCCATTGACGATTGGACCAATGTCACCTTTGACCACATAACCTACACTGATTGCAAGTCTTGCCACCAGCGCCCTGATGGACACGTCACCACGCGTGGTCAATGCTCGAATTGCCACTATACCGACAATTGGAGTGACATCAAACACACCGGCCTGCCAGATGATTGCCGGTCTTGCCATACCGTTGATGCACCGCCGGATCACTATGACAGCCAATGCTCCAATTGTCACAACACGGATAACTGGACTGACATTTCCTTTAGCCACAATGAGCTTACTGATTGTCAGGGGTGTCACACCGCCGATGCACCGCCAGGTCACTATGTCGGTCAGTGCTCCGACTGTCACAACGGCACCGAGACCTGGACCGATATCACCGTTAACCACGATGGTTTTGCCGATTGCCAGTCGTGCCACACCGCCGATGCGCCGCTAGACCACTATCCTGGCCAATGTTCCGACTGTCACAATGGCACTGTCACCTGGACCGACATTACCTTTAGCCACGATGGTTTTGCCGATTGCCAGTCGTGCCACACCGCCGATGCGCCGCTAGAC
>CAYUIS010000002.1:18967-68258 GCA_964444825.1 uncultured Anaerolineales bacterium
CCACGATGGTTTTGCCGATTGCCAGTCGTGCCACACCGCCGATGCGCCGCTAGACCACTATCCTGGCCAATGCTCCAACTGTCACAATGGCACCGCCACCTGGACCGATGTCACCTTCAGCCATGATGGTTCTGTTGACTGCCAATCCTGTCACGCTGCCGATGCACCGGCGGGCCACTATGGCGGTCAGTGCTCCAACTGCCACAACTCCACCGCCACCTGGACCGACGTCACCTTTAACCACGCTGGTTTTGTTGACTGCCAGTCGTGCCACGCGTCGCCGGCGGGCCACTATGACGGCCAGTGTTCCAACTGCCACAACTCCACCGCCACCTGGACCGACGTCACCTTCAACCACAGCGGTTTTGTCGACTGCCAGTCGTGCCACGCGTCGCCGGCGGGCCACTATGACGGCCAGTGTTCCAACTGCCACAACAGCACCGCCACCTGGACCGACGTCACCTTTAACCACGCTGGTTTTGTTGACTGCCAATCCTGTCACGCCGCCGATGCACCATCAGGTCACTATAACGGCCAGTGTTCCAACTGTCACAACAGCACCAGTACTTGGGCAAACGTCACCTTTGACCACACCGGCTTAACAGACTGCCGTTCGTGTCACACAGCACCGTCGGATGGAAATCATAATGGCAACCAGCAATGTTCCAATTGTCACGATACTGAAAACTGGAACAATGCTACTCTTTTGCCGATGCTTACATCCGTAGCGACGGAAACGCTCACAGTCACGCCGATTCCTATCACACCATCACCCACCAAACCATCATCTACCCCGCCTCCTTGGGCCACGAGACCATGGTTTATCAAACCATCACCTGTCCCATTACCCACACAACTATGGCCTACCACACTGCCACCCACTCCAACACCGTCACCCACTCCAACACCGTCACCGACCAATCCATCACCTACACCACCGCCTACCGCAACGCCATTACCCTTACCCACATCCCCATGGCCTACCACACCGCCACCCACTCCAACACCGTCACCGACCAAGCCATCACCTACACCACCGCCTACTGAAACGCCATTACCCTTACCCACAACCCCATGGCCTACCACACCGCCACCCACTCCAACACCGTTACCGACCAAGCCATCACCTACACCACCGCCTACTGAAACGCCAGTACCATTACCAACCAAACCATGGCCTACTATCCTTCCGATGCCTACCGAGCCGCCTCCCACTAGGCCATCATCTACCGCAACTCCACCGTCCACCACGCCACCTCCCGCTGTGACACCGCTTTCCACCACGCCATTGCTTGGCAAGCAAAGCAGTACCATCATTTCCACCATCAAGAACAAAGGGGGAACAGCGCTCGAAAGTGAGACTATCCCCGTATGGTTTTCGGGTATTCTTCCGTCATAACATAGTGTAGGGAACATGTTGGTGGTGCACACACATAATTGGATTAAGGAGATAACCGATGAAACATTTCACTCGCTTCAAATTACTCTCACTGGCCATCGGCGTTGGATTGATCAGCGTCATTTTGATGATGGGAAGTCTTTCTGCCGCGGCCGCCACTGGTGATGTAGACCTCGCGTTGGAAATGGCGGCCCCCACTGGCGACGTAGACCTCACGTTGGAAATGGAGGCCCCTACACACGTGGCGGTCAGCTCGACGTATGTGGTCAGGATCGGCTACTATAACCTGGGCACGGCGATTCCACCAAACGCCCGGGTAACGGCCACGTTGCCCGCAGGGACCCAGTTCGTCACCTCCACGGATCGCTGGGACGATCCACTCCCGCCGGACGTGATCGATGACAATGTGTTGAGTTGGCACTTTGACAACCCCCTGCTTTGTCAAATGCCGCTTGATGCGAACTGTGGGCATATCGTAATCACTCTGGAGACAGACGGGGATCTGCCAAATGGTACAGTACTAACTACCACAGCGTATATCACCACGACCGCCGAGGACTCTGACACGACCAACAACGAGGCCAGTGTGGTCAGCCTGATAGGCGCTATGGCCGGATCAACCAAACAGGTCCACGCCCGCTACGCGAGACCTGGCGACGTGCTCAGCTACACGATCACACTCGACCACGCGCACGAGACTGGTGGCAGCAACTGGAAATGGGTGACTCTGACAGACACGCTGCCCTTTAGCCATCAGGTACGCTTCCTCGGTTGGAGTGGCCCGGTGACCGCTACCCGCGACGGTCACTTGCTCCGCTGGCAGGGCAAAGTGCAAGCGGGTGAACCGATCACGTTCCAGTACCGGCTGGGCGTGTTGGGAGTCGTCACCCCCGGCACAGTCATCACCAACGTGGCTACCCTGGCCTGGGATGGAATCCAGATGCAACTCGGACCGGTCACCACGGTGGTCACGCTGCCCCACGGCACGATGGTGTTGGAGCGATTCCAGGGTGGGCAGTTGTATCACCGGCACGGCGTCACGCTCACCGTACCTCCTGGTACCGTGACCGACACGACGCAGTTCCGGCTCGGACCGCTTTTCACGAACACGCGGCCCATTTCTACCCCTCCCGGTGGTCTGCTGTTCGCCAACCGCGCCTTTGAACTGAACGCCTTCCGTTTTGGCGAGCCGGTGCGCGAGTTCAGCCGGCCACTGACGATCACGATGAACTATACAGACGCCGACGTAGCTGGCTTGAAACGCGAGACGTTGCGCTTGTGGACACGGTCCGGTCCAGAGGGGCCCTGGGCCATGCTACCCGCACGCGTGATGTCTGGATCACTGGCTTTCACGACGACACATTTTAGCCAGTTCGCACTCTTTGCTGAGGGGACCGTGGATCTCGATCTGGAAATGGAGGCTCCTGCACACGTGGCGGTCAGTTCGACGTACGAAGTCAGGATCGGCTACTACAACCTGGGCACAGCAATTCCACCCAACGCCTGGGTAACGGCGACGTTACCCGAGGGGACCCAGTTCGTCACCTCCACAGACCGCTGGGAC
The DNA here is from genome assembly GCA_964444825.1 of uncultured Anaerolineales bacterium. Classification (GTDB taxonomy): domain Bacteria; phylum Chloroflexota; class Anaerolineae; order B4-G1; family B4-G1; genus CAYUIS01. Next base: position 21,931 of record CAYUIS010000002.1, read on the forward strand.
GATCCACTTCCGCCGGACGTGATCGATGACAATGTGTTGAGTTGGCACTTTGACAACCCCCTGCTTTGTCAAATGCCGCTTGATGCGAACTGTGGGCATATCGTAATCACTCTGGAGACAGACGGGGATCTGCCAAATGGTACAGTACTAACTACCACAGCGTATATCACCACGACCGCCGAGGACTCTGACACGACCAACAACGAGGCCAGTGTGGTCAGCCTGATAGGCGCTATGGCCGGATCAACCAAACAGGTCCACGCCCGCTACGCGAGACCTGGCGACGTGCTCAGCTACACGATCACACTCGACCACGCGCACGAGACTGGTGGCAGCAACTGGAAATGGGTGACTCTGACAGACACGCTGCCCTTTAGCCATCAGGTACGCTTCCTCGGTTGGAGTGGCCCGGTGACCGCTACCCGCGACGGTCACTTGCTCCGCTGGCAGGGCAAAGTGCAAGCGGGTGAACCGATCACGTTCCAGTACCGGCTGGGCGTGTTGGGAGTCGTCACCCCCGGCACAGTCATCACCAACGTGGCTACCCTGGCCTGGGATGGAATCCAGATGCAACTCGGACCGGTCACCACGGTGGTCACGCTGCCCCACGGCACGATGGTGTTGGAGCGATTCCAGGGTGGGCAGTTGTATCACCGGCACGGCGTCACGCTCACCGTACCTCCTGGTACCGTGACCGACACGACGCAGTTCCGGCTCGGACCGCTTTTCACGAACACGCGGCCCATTTCTACCCCTCCCGGTGGTCTGCTGTTCGCCAACCGCGCCTTTGAACTGAACGCCTTCCGTTTTGGCGAGCCGGTGCGCGAGTTCAGCCGACCGCTGACGATCACGATGAACTATACAGACACCGACGTAGCTGGCTTGAGACGCGAGACGTTGCGTTTGTGGACGCGTACCGGTCCACAAGGCCCCTGGGCCAAGCTGGGCGAACCCGCACGGGTGATGTCTGGATCACTGGTCTTCCCGACACTCACCTTTACGACGACACATCTTTCCCAGTTCGCATTGTTCGGCGAAGCTCAATATCACATGTACCTGCCCGCCATACTCCGATGAGATAGCACCTGTCAAAGCGGTGCACCTATCAACGGGTGCACCGCTTTGGCATTCTTCGTCCATTTGGGGTATACCTGCATCCCCGGCTCCAAAGGAGCGAGACATGGACAACAAAAGGAAAGAGGTCCGCGTCTTGGTAGCAGATGATGACCCTGGCTACGTCCGTGCCATACAGGCCCATCTGAAAGCCAAGGGCTATAAAGTGCTGGTGGCAAGAGATGGACCAACAGCCATAGAGCATACGGCCAGTCGAGAACCCGATGTGGTTGTCCTGGGCAGCAAGATACCCGGGCTGGATGGTTACCAGGTCTGCGAACGTATCCGGGAGTTCTCGGCAGTGCCGATCATTATGCTTGTTTCCTCAGCAGGTAGCGCTCACAGAGTAAGAGGGTTTTGTATGGGTGCCGATCACTGTATGACCAAGCCCTTTTACATTCCTGAGCTTTTAGCCAGAATACAAGCTGTACTGCGGCGTGTCGCGATTTTTGAACAAAAGGGTTACCATTATGTCTTCCAGACCGACGACACTCGAGATGATTCTGATCAGCGTTTGTCTGCCCAAGGTTAACGAGGAGAAGGAATGATCGCACCAATCTGCCTGGGAGCTTTTCACCGTGATAGGTGTTTGGGCGTGCTTCACTGCAATTCTACTGGGCCGGTTCACCCAAGAGTTGGCCGAGGCAGGACGACTGACTCGAGGTTTCCTCGAGCAATAAAGTTGTAACTCGCGTTGCGATCTGAACTCAGGCTTGGAAGACCCGTATGGTTTCAAGTCTTGTTGCGTCATAGAGAGTGAGAGAGCAAGTACACTGTGGCAAACGAGCGCGCTCTGCTGGAACGAGCAAAGCAATATGATGAGATAGCATTGGGGGAACTATATGATCAATATGCCCCGCGCATCTATGCTTATATCTACCGGCGGGTAGGCAATGCTCAACTGGCGGAGGATCTCACCGGTGATGTGTTTGTTCGGGTCATACAGGCGATCCAAGCAGAGCATCTCTGGCACACGTCGTTCCAGGCCTGGCTGTATCGCATTGCACACAACTTGGTGGTTGATTATTATCGCCGACAACCGGCAGCAGTTGAGTTGGAGTTAGATGAGCAAATGATAGCTAACGAAGAGAACTTGACATCTACTGTTGCGGATCGGTTATCCAACCAGTTCCTTCACACTGCTATCAATCGCCTTACACCTAGCCAACAACAGGTTTTGACCCTTCGTTTTGGAGAAGGACTGACCGCTCGAGAAACTGCCGAGGTGATGGATAAAAACACAGGTGCCATCGAGGCACTCCAACGCCGTGCGCTGGCTGCACTACGGCGTGTTTTGGAGAAAGAATTCCAGTATGGCAATGCTTGATCAGGAACAATCGTTTGAAAGATCACTGGAACGCTGCTTGCAGGATCTGGAGCGCACAGGCGATATTGAGGCATGCCTACGACGGTATTCTCAACATGCCGATCGCTTGCGCCCGTTGCTCGAGATGGCTCAGTTAGCACGTCACTATTACAAGTATGTACCAGAGCCGCCAGACGGATTGGTGTCTGGGCGGGAGCGGTTGCTGGCTGCGGCCGCACAACAGCGCGCGCGGTCTGCTCTCAAGTCAGAAGCGGTGATGCAGTCGACAAAAGGTCAGAGGAGGAAGCTCGCCTTTGCAATGAGGTTTGTCGGCGTTCTGTCAGCCATTGTACTGGGCACGGTGGCCCTCGGGGGAGGAATTGCGTGGGCTGCCAACGACAGCTTGCCCGGCGATGTGCTCTATCCGGTCAAAATCACAATTGAAGATGCGCGTCTGGCACTCACTTCTGTACCCAACCATCAGGTGGACCTGCTGCTAGAATTTGTCGAGGAACGGGTAGACGAGATCCAACGTCTATCGGCAACTGAATACTCAGTGCCAGGCGAAGTGATCGCTCGAATAGAACGACATATTGAGCAGGCATTGACATACGCAGCTCAGCTTCCTTCCGACGAGGAGATGGTTGACACGCTTGGGCAAATCGCGATGCGTACACGCACCCAAGCAGAGCTATTGGAACTGATGCAACCCACGGCGTCACAACAGGCTCGAACTATGCTGATTCAGGCCGCCGCAATCTATCGGCAGGGATCTGAGGCGGCTGAGACTGGATTAGGTGATCCCCAGACGTTTCGCTCGCGTTATCGTCATCAACAGGGGGAACCAGAATCAACAAGTGAACCCAGGGTGATGACCATCACTCCTGGGAATGATGCAGAGCACGGGCAAGAATACCAGGGTTGCGATCAGGGACGGGAGTGTACACCCACCGGCACATCCAATATGACACCTCAAGGACCACAAGCGACCCAATCGCCAAACACACCCCACGCACCACAACCCTCACCGTGGGGACCACAATCCACGCCTGAACCACAGCCCTCGCCTCAGAATCCGCAACCTACGCCTGAACCGCAGCCTACGTCTCAGAATTCGCAACCTACGCCTGAACCGCAGCCCTCACCTCAGAACCCGCAACCTACGCCCAAGCCGCAGCTCACGCCTGAACCACAGCCCTCACCTCAGAATCCGCAGGCAACGCCTGGCAATCCACAAGCGACCTCTAGCCCACAATCCACACCCCCGGGATCTGAGGTGCAACCCAGTCCGCAGGCGACACCTCAAGGTACACAAGCAACACCCAAGTCAAACCCCACACCTAAAGGCCCATAGGTGTGCCTCGGCATCTCCCACGCGAAATCCTACCAAAAAGCCACGTACCAATACCAAATCCCGATAAATTCCAAATTACCCGTATGGTTTGAGCCACCTGCCGACTGGTGAGAACTAGTTCTTTGCTTCAAGAAACTGATTCGAGAATCACACTTTTATCATTCCTACTCGGCGACACGAGGGATTGAGTTTGAGCAATCGCCTATAGTATAATCATACAGGGAGTGTTCTGTGTTCTTGGCGGTCTCTGCGAATCAATCAGGTTCATCACACCGGAGGTTGACACGATGGTGCAAAAGCTAATGATCGAGCGTTTTCGGCTTGTGTTTTTCAGATTTCTGGTCGTGCCAGTAGTAATAGCCGGGGTTGCGACCTTTGGCCCTATCACACCTGCACTGGCCGGTGACGGCCCCGGTGGCATTGGCGAGATAGATGGCGCATCGAGTCTGAAACTGTGGCTCAAGGCTGATGTGGGTGTCTACCAAGACCTGGCCTGCGGGAACGTCGCGGCGAATGGAGATGCCGTTGTCTGCTGGACAGACCAATCGGGATACGGCAACCACGTGACACGAGGCACCGGGGGCAGCCCGTCTTACCAGACTGACGTCGTAAACGGCAAACCGGTCTTGCGCTTTGTCGAAGAGTATATGAGGGCAGCAGATGTCGAAACCTGGAGATTCTTTCACGATGGGAGCGATCATTCAGCCTTCGTCGTCTGGCAAACGGCATCAAGCGATCCCGAGGGCCAATACTATCTAATGGGAACAGCACACACGAGCAAGAATAACGGGTTCGTGTTCGGGTACAATGATAGTGGAACCGCTGAGGATCAAATTGAACATAGGATTATGAAAGGAACCCCCGGAAGCTATCTGATCTCGCATAGTGCGGACGATGTCTTTCCGGCAGGCGCCTTTGGCATTGCGGCGTTCCAGTTCGACGATGGTGCAGCAGACGGCGACGACGTCATCTGTGTGAATGGCGCTCTCATCTCCAGTGACAACACAAGTTCCATCCCCTCTTCATCTTATCCAACTGCCACGTTAGGGATTGGATCGGATGGAGTTGGTCATCACCCGCTTACGGGCGACGTTGCCGAGGTCATCGTCTACACCAGCACCCTCAGCCCCATTGAGCGAACCCACGTTGACCTATACCTGATGGACAAATACGACATAGACTTGAGCGGCACGGGACTGTACGCCAGCACGTATAATCTGAACGTGCGGGGCATCAGCCACAGCGCTGGCGTCACAGAATCCGGTAGCTCGGCAGGATTTGCCGTCACCAACGTTGACTTTCTGACCGACGCCGACGACGTACTCGTCTTTGGGCACAGCGTCGCTGACAATACGGGGGTGCTCGACGATATTCCTGTGGGTTTTGGCTCCCGCTGGTCGCGGGTGTGGTACATTGTGAAAAACGATATTGGAAACAATGGTGGTAGCGTGCGGTTGACCTTTGACTTTGGCGAGGCAGGTGATACAGCCTACGATGGTAACACGTATCATCTGCTCACGCGCGATGGCACCAGTGGTGATTTTACCAGCGTTCGCACCACGACGACAGTTGTCGGCGATCAAGTCATCTTTGACAATGTGGACCTCAGTCTGCTGGGCCCCTATTTTACCCTGGGCAGACCGCCAGTTGTGGTGACCATCACCGACGATGAATTCTCCCCCAATCTCATCAACTGTTCCCTGCGCGAGGCTATCCAGGCAGCCAACACAGACGCCGCGTTTGGCGGTTGCCAAGCCGGCAGTGGCGCCGACACGATCATTCTCTCAAGCAATACCTACGCCTTGACTCGCGCGGGGGCAGGTGAAAACGAGAACCGGACGGGCGACCTGGATATTGCCGATACATTGGCCATCGTCGGGTCCGGTTCTGGCCTGACGACCATTGACGGCAACGCGCTTGACCGCGTATTCGACGTCCGGCCCGGTGTAGATACGGCCGTCATCTCTGGGACAACGATCCGCGATGGCAGTGTGGCCGGAAACGGTGGCGGCATCAGCAACGACGATACTGATCTGACCCTCGTCAATACGGCCGTGGACGACAATGTTGCCAATTCCGGAGGGGGAGTGTACGTCGGATCTGGCAGGGCTGTGCTGAACGACAGCGAAATCCAAGGCAATACCGCTAACTATGGTGGTGGGTTGTATATCGCATCAGGCAGTGCGACGTTGAATGGCGGCCACATTCTGAATAACTCGGCCAACACGAATGGTGGTGGAGTGTACGTGAATCAGGTCGATGGCTCCTTCATTCAGACCGGCGACAGCGCCATTGTCCTCAACTCGGCTGCTAGTAGCGGCGGCGGAGTGTACGTCTGGCGTGGCAGTGCAACGTTAGAGACAGGTCAAATTCTCACCAATACTACTGCCAGTGGAAATGGCGGCGGGATGTGCGTCGGGTATGGTAGTGCGACAGTGAATGATGGAGAAATCCGTGGCAATCTCGCCAGCAGCAACGGCGGTGGTGTGTATGTTTACGAAGGCATAGTGACGTTGAGAGGTGGCCAAATTCTTGACAACACTGCTACTGCCGGCGGTGGCGTATACGTCAGCCGGGGCAATGGCTCCTTTATCCAGAACCAGGCTGCTGGACCCACTGCGATTGCCTACAACACCGCTAGCTTTGGTGGCGGGGTCTATGTCGAGCTTGGCAGTGCGATAGTAACCGAAGGGCAAATCCTCGGTAACGACGCCGGCTTTTACGGCGGTGGTGTATATGTGGAGGAGGGATATGGCATCTGGACCGGGGGGCAGCTATCCGGCAACGCTGCTGGCGACGACGGCGGTGGCATTTACAATACCGGTACGATGATGCTAAATAACGTCCAGGTCTTTGATAACACCAGCGGCCCCACTGACGACGACGGTGGCGGCATTTACAACAGGGGCTCTATGGCGTTGAACAACGCCCAAATCCACAGCAACACGGCCACAATGAATGGCGGCGGCATCTATAGCTATGCCAGCAGTATGCTGATGATGAACAACAGCACCGTCAGCGACAACACTACCGGCGGTCGTGGCGGTGGTCTCTATGGTGCCAGTGCCACGCTGACATTGACCGATACTCAAGTTCTTGACAACCATGCGGACATCCACGGCGGTGGGCTGTATCTGAACGCAGGCGACGTTAGACTCACCGGGAACACCATTTCTGGCAATACCGCTTACCGAGGCGGTGGGCTGTACCTGTTCAACGGCGACGCTACACTCGCCGGAAACGCCATCTCTGGCAACACTGCCTCTCTGGACGGCGGAGGGCTATATTTCAACGCCAGCGATGATGTATTGGTTAACAATATCGTATCAAACAACACTGCAAGCGGCGAAGGCAGTGGACTGTACAGTTATTCATCTGCTGCCCCCCAACTGTTGCACAACACCATCGTCGAAAACGCGGGGAATACCGGGGTCTATGTGAACGGCAGCGGCACGGTGGCTCTGGTCAACACCATTCTGGTGACTCACACCACGGCCGTCAGAGTTGAAGCAGGCGGCGCCTCGCTACAAGCCACCCTGTGGAACGGCAACACTACTGACTCCTCCGGCGTGAATGTTACCCGCAGCAATGATCGCTATGGCACACCGGCCTTTGAGGATCCAGCTAACGACGATTATCACCTGATTCCCTGGCTCAGTACTGCCACCGACGCTGGCATAGACGCCGGCGTAAGCGACGATTTCGACGGCGCTGCGCGGCCCCAGGGCGCGGGTTTTGACATCGGGGCGTTTGAAGGACCAGAGACAGGCTTGGCCATAGTCAAAACCGTCAATGCCAACCTCGTCATACCGGGGCAGCCCGTTACCTTCACCCTGGTCTACGTCAATCACGGCCCAGGAGTAGCCGACGGCGTTTTGATCACCGATGTGATAGACAGCAGCATCGTCAGTATCAGCTATGAAAGCACTGGCGCGACGATCACACCTATCGGCAGCGAGGACTATGTCTGGCTCGTGCAGGACCTGGACCCAGGCGAGGGTGGAACCATCGTCATCGCCGGCGAGATTGATATGGGGCTGTCCGCTGGACACACCTTTACCAACAGAGCCACCATCACCACGACCACGCCGACCGAGTCCGTCCTCGAAAACAACACGGACGAGGTAGAAATAACCGTCAGTCTGATCGCAAACACCACCGACGATGAACTGAACGGTGACGGCGACTGCTCGCTGCGGGAGGCCATCCAGGCTGCCAACACCGACTCGGTCGTGGATGCGTGCGCCGCTGGCGATGGCGACGATACGATCTTTCTCTCCGCTGACACCTATGCACTGACGTTGCCTGGTGCGGATGAAGACAGCAACGCCACCGGCGACCTGGACATCACCGATGCTCTGACGATCATCGGAGTCAATCCGAGCCAGACCATTATTGACGCCAACAGCATCGCCGACCGGGTTCTCGACATCCAGCCTGGTGCGGGCACGGTAGTTCTCTCTGGAACGACGATCATCAACGGAAATGTCACAGGTGCGGGTGGCGGCATCCGTAACAGCGATGCTGATCTGGACCTGGTCAACGTCGTCATCAGGGAAAACACGGCCACCAACGGCGGTGGCGTGTACGTCGCTTCTGGCAGCGCGAGGCTGAGTAGGGGACAGATCGTCAACAACTCGGCCGTGGACGGCGGTGGTGTGTACGTCGCTCAAAGCGGCGGCTCCTTTGTCCAGACCGGTGTCAGTACGATTACCCAGAACTCGGCCACCAACGGCGGTGGCGTGTACGTCAACGCTGGCAGTGCGACGGCCAGCGGAGGCCAGATCATCAACAACGCCGCTGCAAATGGTGGAGGAGTATGCGTCGGACAAAGCGACGGCTCCTTCGTCCAGACCGGTGTCAATACGATTACCCAGAACTCGGCTACCAGTGGCGGTGGCCTGTACGTTGCTGCGGGCAATGCGACGTTCAGTGGCGGACGGGTCATTGACAACTCGGCCACGGACGGCGGCGGGCTGTACGTCGCCGGGGGCAGCGCGACGTTGAACGGTGGGCAAATCCTCGATAACGCTGTCACTGGCGGCGGCAGCGGCATCTATAACGCCAACGGGGCCATCAACCACACGGCACTGACGACGGTCATTGGCGACATCTATCAGGGTAATGGAACCTTTAACGGCGGTGGTGCTCTCCTGGTGTTGCAAGGTTCACTCTACCTGAAAGGCGGCGCGTTCACGGCTCCTTCCGGGGAACTGCGCATCACCGGCGATCTGATTCACGACGCCGGCACCTTTGCCCACAATAACAGTACGATCACTTTCAAGGGCAGTAGTGCTCAGTCAATCTTGGGCAACAATACCTTGTACAACCTGACAATTGACAACAGTAGCGCTGCCAACATGGTAGATGCCTCCGGCGCCACGTTGACGGTGGACAATCTACTGCACGTCCAGGACGGCACCTTGCTGAGCAGTTCGGACTATCACCACGTACAAATAGACAGCGGTGCGACTCTGGGACTCAGCGGCGACATCACCGTCAGTGGCGATTGGACGACTGACGGGACGTTTGTCCACAACGACCACACCGTTACTCTTGACGGTGGAGATCAGTCCATCGCCGGAGAGACCACTTTTTACAACTTGATCAAGAACGTCAACAGCCCCGCAACGCTGACCTTTGCTGCCGGAAGCACTCAAACCATCGTCAATGCGCTAACTCTGCAAGGCGCGGGGGACAGCAGCCGACTCTTCCTGCGCAGCACGGTCAATGGCACCCACTGGAACGTTGATCCACAGGGCAGCCGCACCATCGCCTACCTGGACGTGAGGGATTCGCGCAACGTCAACGCCGCGATCATCGCCGCCCACGCGACGAACAACGTGGACTCGGGCAACAATCCCGGCTGGAACTTCCACCTTCCGGTTGCTAACAATGTCGACCTTTTCACCGACGAGGACACAATGATCACCGGAACCCTGGACGCCACCGATGCCGACACTGACGATTCCTTGGAGCACGCTATTCTCACCTACCCCGTCAGTGGCACTCTGACCCTCAACGATGCGGCGACAGGTGACTTTGACTATACCCCAACCAACCAGACGGCGACATACGCCGACATCTTTACCTACATCGTCACCGACATCGGTGGCCTGACCGACACGGCCACCGTCACGATCGTCGTTGATGCCGACAACGACCCGCCCACCGCCAATGACAACGGCGGAACCGGCTATGTCACCGACGAGAACACACCGGTCACCACGGGCAACGTCCTGGACAACGACACCGATATCGACAGCCCCATCCTGTTCGTGGACAGCATAGACACCAGTGGCACCGCTGGTCTGGTCACCGACAACCTTGACGGCGCCTTTGGCTATGATCCCAACGGGCAATTCGAGTACCTGGCCGTGGGCGAAAAAGCCTTTGACACCTTCACCTACGTCGCCAGTGACGGAAATTCGACCGATGTCGCCATCGTCACTATCACCATCCACGGCGTCAACGATCCACCAACGGCCTGGGACGACGACTATGTTACCAACGAAGGCGATCCTTTCACCACCGGCAATGTGATGGGCAACGACATCGATCCTGACGCTTCCGATGTCCTATCCTTGATCGACTTTGACAACAGCGCCACGATCGGTATGGCCATCTACAACGGTGACGGCACTTTTGACTATAACCCCAACGAGCAGTTTGAACACCTCGCCGTTGGTCAGCAAGCCCTGGACGCATTCACGTACACAATCACTGACGACACCGTCGCCGACACAGCCACCGTCAACATCACCATTGACGGCGTCAACGATGCGCCCATTGCCCACGAGGATAGCTATGTTGTCACCTTTAATAGGCCGTTGAGCATACCGCTAACAAGGGGAGTACTGATCAACGATCTCGACATAGATGGCAATGCACTGACAGCGACCCAGGACAGCTCGCCGACCGGAACGTTGAGCTTTAAACCTGATGGCTCTTTCGTCTACACGCCGACCACAGACTCCAGGGCACCTGATGCCTTTAGTTACCACGCCAGCGACCTATACACCGACTCGAACACAGTGACTGTGACCCTCTACGTGCTCGACGAGGACGACGCCGACCTGGGAATAAGCAAGCGTGTGAACAACATGTTGCCGAACGAGGGCGATGCAATCGTCTACACGCTCCAGGTGACCAACCAAGGGCTCACCGACACCACAGGCGTGGTGGTCAGCGACACGTTGCCGAACGGCGTGAGTTACGTTGCGGACAGTGCCGGCGAGGACTATGACGAAAACACCGGCGTCTGGACGATAGGAGCACTGAACGACGGCTACAGCGCCACGTTGCACATCACAGCCACGGTGGACTTGGGCACGATGAGCGATACCATCATCAATACCGCCGTCATCAGTGAGTCTGAGAAGAATGATCCTGTCATCGACAACGACGCCGACAGCGTGGAACTGTCGGTCAACGTCTCGCCTGTTGCCACCGGCGACAACTATACCGCCAATGAGGACAACGCGACCACCATCGGAGATGTCCTCGACAATGATACCGACCTGGAAACCCCTCACCATCTTTTGTCTGTGGTTAGCTATTCCACCAGTGGCACCACTGGCCTGGTCACCCGTATCGGCGGAGGTATCTTTAGCTACAACCCCAATGGGCAGTTCGAGGGCCTGGCTGCGGGCGAGCAAACCACTGACACGTTTACCTATGTCGTCGCCGACCGTGGGGGATTGACCGACACCGCCACCGTCACCATCACCATCACCGGAGTCAATGATCCACCGGTCGCCAACGACGACGGTGGGCCAGGCTATATCACAGACGAGGACACGCCTTTCACCACCGCCAACGTGCTGGACAACGATACCGATCTCGACATCACCAACTCTCTGTCCGCAGAGCTCTCTCCCGGCGCCCCCGGTCTGGTCATTGACAACGGCGATGGCACGTTCGACTTTGACCCCATAGGACAGTACGAACAACTGGCTCTGGGAACACAGAGCGTCTTTTCCTTCACCTACGTCGTCAGTGACGGTGTCCTGACCGACACCGCCACCGTCGCCATCACTATTACCGGCGTCAACGACGCGCCGTTGGCCCTGAACGACGTCTACACCACCAACGAGGATACCTCCTTCACCACCGGCAACGTGCTGGAAAACGACACCGACGCCGATGATTCCGACACCCTGTCCCTGGCCAGCGTGGACACCGGTCTCACCACTGGGTTGGTCACCGATAACGGCGATGGCACCTTTGGCTACGACCCCAATGGACACTTTGAATATCTGACTATAGGTGATCAAGCCGATGATATCTTTACCTACGTCGTCAGTGACACTGAGGGCGTGACTGACACCGCCGTCGTCACCATCACCATCACCGGAGAAAACGACCCACCGCTGGCCGTAAACGACAGCTATTCCGCCATATATGAGACCCCACTGATCGTATCGGTGGCGACGGGCGTGCTGACCAACGACCTCGACATAGATGGCAATACACTCACCGCGACCCTGGATATCTCACCAACCGGGGCGTTGAACTTGAACCCCGATGGCTCCTTCGTCTATACGCCAACCTCCAACTTTAGGGGCCTGGATACCTTCGCCTACCACGCAAGCGACAGCTACACCGACTCGGGCGTGGTGACCGTGACCATTTTCGTGTTCCTACCCAACGAGGCCGACTTGGAGGTGAGCAAGGACGTGAACGACACCGCACCCAAAGAGGGAGACACGATCGTCTATACGCTGCAGGTGACCAACCACGGCGTTGCTGGCACCACAGGTGTGGTGGTCGGCGATGCGCTGCCGAGCGGCGTACACTATGTTACAGACAGCGGCGACGGAGACTATGACGAAAGCACCGGGGACTGGGCTGTGGGAGCCTTGAACGTTGGGGATAGCGCCGTCCACTACATCACGGCTACGGTGGACATCGGCACAACCGGCATCACGATCACCAACCTTGCTGCTGTCAGCGTTTCCGACCGGAACGATCCCATCCCCGGCAACGACGCAGCCAGCGCGACCATCATTCCGATCCCCCCGACCGACTCGGACCTGGAGATGAGCAAGGACGTGGACGATCTCACACCGACCACGGGCGACACTCTTGTCTACATACTCCAGGTGACCAACAACGGCCCTGCCGGTACCACAGGCGTGGTGGTCAGCGACACGCTGCCGGGCGGCGTGAGTTACGTTGCGGATAGCAGCAACGGGGATTACGACGAAAACACCGGGGTCTGGTATGTGGGGGCTTTGGGCTACAGCGAGAGCGCCACCCTCCGCATTACGACCACGATGGACATGGAGACCGCTGGCACCACCGTCACCAACACCGCCGTTATCAGTGCCTCCGATCGGTACGACCACATCCCCGGCAACGAGGTGGCCAGTGTGGCTGTGACGGTCAACTCTCGTCCCACCGCCAACGACGACGAGGGGACAGGCTACAGCACCGACGAGGACACCGTGTTCACCACCTCCAACGTCCTGACCAACGACACCGACCCCGATGCCCCCGACGTCCTGTTTGTGGCCTCTATTGATACCGGCCGCACGCTGGGTCTGGTCACCAACAACGGAGATGGCACCTTTGACTATGCCCCCAATGGACAGTTCGAGTTCTTGGCCGCAGGCGAGCAAACCACCGACACCTTTATCTACACCGTCAGTGACGATCCCCTGACCGATACGGCCACCGTCACCGTCACCATCACCGGGGTAAATGACGCCCCTACTATCTCTGACATTCCCAACCAGAGCGTCGGCATAGACACAGTTGTGGGACCGATCTCTTTCACGATAGGCGATGTGGATACCCCCATTGAAACACTGACGCTCGAGTACGACTCGTCGAATACAGATTTGGTGACGGCGACGGCCATCGTCCTAGGCGGCAGCGGGATTGACCGCACCGTGACCATCACTCCGACGGCGGGTGTGGAAGGGATCACTAGCATCACCATCGCCGTGAGCGACGGAGAATACACAAAGTACGATAGGTTCGAGTTGACGGTTGTCGAGCACAAGTATTACCTGCCTATGGTGGCCAAGAATCACTAGTCCGCAGTGCCCAAAGGGAAAACCAGGTCTTGTACGTGAGGTAAGCCAGGCGACAAGACCTGGTTATCCCATCAAGAACCGTATGGAATTGAAGGGGTAAATGAAAAAATGTTGACTTGGTGCAAACAGCGCGTTCTTATCCGTGTTCTCTGTCTCCCCGTCATCGTACCGTTGATCGTGATCTCGATGCTTTTCCTGGCTCCGCGCCAGAGAGCCTACGCTCAATCAAACTGTCTCCTCTGTCACAATGACTTGAGTGATTTTACGGGGACGAGTCACCACGTCGTGGGTTCGGTGGACAGCAACGACTGCCTGGTCTGCCACAATGCCGAGAATGTCAGTGGTCACAAGAATGGCTTGGTTCAGTTGACCGACCCGGACAACGTGGCGACGACCTACACCGAGTCATCATCGGGCGCTTTCCAACCGGAGAATCTCACTGCCACCGACATTGCTAATCTGACCACCTTTTGCTCCAACTGCCACGACGGCGATGGTGCTGGACGGATGGGCAGCGCTGCCCAGGACCCCTTCGACGATGGATATGCGCCCGGCACTGCCACCTCGCACGCCAACACGGACTTTGAGGCCGCCATCGAGGGCGGCTTTGAGACTGGTTGCATCCAATGCCACGCGGGTCACGGCACCGATAACGAATCCATCATCCAATCCGATGTAGTGATTGCGGTGGGGGTGACCACGTCTGTGGTCTTTACCCAAACCACGGGCACCGATTCCTTCGACGAGAGCGACACCGTCGATGCCGATGATCTGTGCGCCGCCTGCCACGCCAACAGCAGCAACCCCGGCTACTCGATGCAACACCACGCTGGCGGCGACCACACGTTGGTCGGAGGGGGTGACAAGCGCGGGGGAGACTGCACGACTTGCCATACCCACGACTCGGACGGCGACTCGAGTACGCTCGACGGCTATATGCTTGACGCCACGGACTGCACTGCGTGTCACGTTGGCGCGATGGACAAGGCCAACGTCGGGCCGAGCGGTGGGCGACGGGCAGTGGTGGGTGATTTTGGGGAGACGACCCATCACGTCACGGGCACGGTGGACAACGACGACTGCCAGGTCTGCCACGACGCCGAACTCGACAGCGGGAATCACGCCAACGGCCTGGTCCAGTTGACCGACCCGGACAGCGGCACGACGACCTATGCCGAGTCATCCGCGGGAGCCTTCCGCCCGGCGAACCTCACCACCGGCGACCTGGCCGATCTGACGGCCTTTTGCGAAAACTGTCACGATGGAGACGGCGCTACGCGACTGGGTGGCTCCGCCCTGAGCCCCTTTAGTGGCGGGACGACACCTCCCACCGTCACCACGCACTCCAACACCGGCGACATCGGCAGGGCTGAGGGACCGTTTACCAAAGACTGTGCCCAATGTCACGAGGGCCACGGTAGCTCCAACCTGGCCATCATCAGGCAGGAGGTGGTGGTTGTACCCGGCACTACTGTCGCGCCGGTGGTCTTTACCTCCTGGACCGGTGCCGATTCCTTCGACGAAAGCGACAGTGCCGATGCTGACGACCTCTGCGCCACCTGTCACTCTAACGCCGCCAACCCCGGTTACCCGATGACGGACCACGTCGGTGGTAACCACGGTACAGGGTACGACGAACGGGGGGGAGACTGCACCACCTGCCATCCCCACGACCAAGACAGCAACCTCGACACCGATGACGGCATGATGCCCACCGATGGCACCAACTGTGTCGCCTGCCACGACACCGGGCAGGATCGGAGCGACGTCGCCGGGCCGACTGGTGGGCGGGATGCGGTGGAGGGTGAATTTACGGGCCTCAGCCATCACGCCTCAAGCGGCGTGGACAACGACGACTGCCAGGTCTGTCACAACGCCGAACTCGACAGCGGGAATCACGCCAACGGCCTGGTCCAGTTGACCGACCCGGACAGCGGCACGACGACCTACGCCGAGTCATCCGCGGGAGCCTTCCGCCCAGCGAGCATCACTGCTGCCGATATTACTACCTTGACGACCTTTTGCGCAAACTGCCACGACGGCAATGGGGCGGGTGGCGATACCGCTCCCTTTAGCGGCGGGATACCGGCAGCCACCGTCAGCACACACTCGAACATCGATTTTGGCGATGCGGTTGAAGAGAGCTTTCAGACCGGCTGTGCCCAGTGCCACGGAGCCCACGGCAGTGACAATCTGTCCATCGTCAGACCCACCATAGTAGTAACGCCTGGCATCACCACTGGCCCGGTCGTTTTCACTGCCCTCACCGGCGCCGATTCCTTCGATGAGAGTGACACAGATGATATCGATGACGTGTGCGCCACCTGCCACGCCGACCCGGGCAATCCCGGATACGCGATGAGCAGTCACGACGGCGGCGATCACACCCCGACCGGGGGGGAGGACTATCGGGGGGGTAACTGCTCCTCCTGCCATTTCCACGACATTGACGTGGATTCGACCACCCACGACGGCTTTACTCACATCACAGCTCCCGAGATGGATGTATGGGGCAACGGGCACGCCATCGCCGATGGAGACACGACGCCCGACACAGCCGATCACACCGATTTTGGCAATGTGACACCCGGGGCGGAAGCAGTCACGCGCACCTTTGCTATCAGCAACACGGGAAGCGGTGCCCTAGATCTGACCGGCACGCCTCTGGTGACGGTCACCGGAGACATTGTCGATTTTGCCATCGTGGTCAGTCCGACTACTCCAATTGCTGTTGGGGAGAGCACCAGCTTCCAAGTACGTTTCGCGCCCACCAGCCTCGGATTACTGAGCGCCACCCTCACCATTGCCAACGACGATGTGAACGAAAACCCGTACGAATTTGCCATCCAGGGAACGGGTGTGCATCTCGCTTCCGATCTGGCATTGAACAAAACCGTTGCCCCAGACATCGCCAGCCCAGGCCAGACCATCACCTATACCTTGAACTTTTCCAACGCAGGCGCGGGGGTGGCGACCCATGTGGTCATCACAGATCAGGTTCCTATCTCTCAGTTTTCATTTTTCAGCGTGGTCGGCAGCAGTGGTGCGGCTGTCACTGCGACGGGCAACGTCAGCTATGTCTGGCAGGTAGAGGAATTGAGCGCAGGGGAGTGGGGCGTCGTCACGATGACGGGCGTGCTCTCCTCCCCGCTGGCGGCGGGCTCGTTCACCAATGCCGCCGTTATCACCACCTCGACGAGCGACAGCGATCCCAACAACAACCGTAGTGCAATTGGCCTGACGGTGCGAAATATCGCACCGATAGCGGATGATGATAGTGGAGACGGCTACACCACTGACGAGGATACACCCATCATCCTCAGCGTGCTCGAAAACGACACGGATGCCAACGGTGACGCGCTGAGTGTGGTTGGAGTGGGCCTGCCAACCTATGGCAGCATAGTCATCAGTGACACGACGCAGATCTTGTACACGCCGACGAACCGTATGGCGGCGTATAATGGCGTCTTTACCTACACGGTCTCTGACGGTAGTTTGAGTGATACGGCCACGGTAACCGTCAGCGTCCAAGCCGACAGCGACTCGCCAACAGCCGACGATGACATAGGGAGCACGAACGAGGACACAGATGCCCTTGGGACGATTTCGGCCAGCGATCCTGACACAGACGACGCGCTGAGCTACGGCATCACTGCACAACCAACTCACGGCAGCGCCGTCATCAATCCCTCCATCGGCGCATGGACCTATACGCCCATCAACCGGACGGCGAGTTACTCCATCACCTTTACCGTCACCGTGACCGACACCGGCAGCTTGACCGACACGGTCACCGTCACCGTCACCGTCGCCGCCGATAACGACGCGCCGGTAGCCAGCGATGACACGAGCAGCACAGATGAAGACACGGATGCCACAGGGACGATCTCAGCCAGCGATCCCGACACAGATGAACCATTGAGCTATGGTGTTACTGCGCAACCAGCCCACGGCAGCGCCACCATCAACCCCTCTACTGGTGCGTGGGCTTTTATGCCTGCCAACCGGACGGAAGGTTACACCGTTACCTTTGCCGTCACCGTGACCGACACCGGTGATCTGTCTGATATGGCCATAGTCACCGTAACCGTCAACGCCAACAACGACGTACCGGTAGCCGACGACGATATGGTCAGCACAGATGAGGACACAGACGCCGTCGGGACGATCTCGGCCAGTGATCCCGACACGAATGATGTGTTGAGTTACGGCGTCACCGCACAACCGGCCCTCGGCGGTGCGACCATCAGCCCCTCCACCGGCGCATGGACCTACACGCCCGTCGACCGGATGGAGAGCTACACCGTTACCTTTACCGTGACCGTGACCGACACCGGCAGCCTGACTGATATGGCCATTGTCACCGTCGCTGTCACCGCCGACAATGACTCACCAAATGCGGATCACGACACATTTACCGTTGATGAGGACAGCAGCAGTAAAGCGCTCGATGTGCTGGACGGCGACAGCGATGCGGACAGCGACACACTGACTGTATTTGCGATCGGCACACCTGATAACGCCGGTGTTGCAGTCAATGGCGGCACAATCATCACTTACACCCCGGCAGCCGATTTCTTTGGCACCGAGACTTTTACCTATACCGTTAGCGATGGCAGCGGTGGGTATGACACTGCCACCATCATCATTACGGTGAACAACCTCAATGACGCGCCAGTAGCCGTGGACGACACTTACGAGACAATCAAGGATACGTCGCTGATAGTGGTCATGCCAGGGGTGCTCTACAACGACAACGACGTCGATGACGATTCGCTGGAGGCAGTCCTGGACAGCGGGCCGGCGAACGGCATGTTGGAGTTGAACGCCAATGGCGCTTTCACCTACACACCTGCGTCAGGCTTTAGCGGAGTAGATACCTTTACCTATCACAGCCACGATGGTACGGCGGACTCGAACGTCGTCATAGTGGAGATCGTGGTGAATGAATCCAGCGACTCGACTGTTTTCCTGCCTCTAGTTCTCAGTACGCACCGATATTGATTGCGAGTTTGTCAACGACGAGGCCGACAACGACCATAGCCACGGTACCCACGTCTCTGGAATCGCGGCAGCAGCAACGGACAATGGCATAGGGGTTGCCGGTATGGGGTGGGAGGCAATGATTCTGCCACTCAAGATAATCAGCTAGGACAACGATGGTGATATTGAGATTCGGTCGCAACTCCGCTGACTACATGGCGTGGATGAGGGAGGCAATCCGTGGAGGCAGGTCGCCGTGTTCAGAGCGATACCGATCTGGGAAGATCTGAGTCATGAGCATATCCAGTATGCGACACAGCCCTCTGGTCACCATAACCTTTCCTGGATGGTTGTCTTTGCGAGGCACTCAGCCACCCCAGTGGGCCAGGAGTTGCACTTCCTCCCAACCCAACATGTGCACAGCAAGGAGCCACGAGGGAAAGCCTTGGGTGATCTTTCTGATGATCCCATCCGAGAAATGCTATTAGTGGCAGTGCTGTGTGAGATGATCAGAGCAGCTACCGCTGAGGTCTAGAATACGTCCAGCGATAGACAGCAAGACTCTACAGCATCCAATCCAGAACACGGGCCGAAACAAGCTGGGGTTGCTTCACGTCCTTAACTCGAACTTCCTGGATTGCGCCTTTCTCCAGCAGCGCTGCGATGGTGTGCTCCAGCTCCTTCGACGTCCACTTCAACACGTGGAACACCTTGGCGATCATCTTCCGGTCCGTGGCGACGACGTTGTCAAGATAGCGCTGCACCAGCACCTGCCGCGCCTCGCTGCGCTTGATGGCACGGGCCTGCTCGGGAACCTCGGGGAACCAGCGCTGGAACAGCTCGTAGGTGAAGGCATAGTTCCAGGCGCCGGTACGAGCCACACCGATGGGGAGTAGCTTGAGCCCTACCTGCAACTCTACCAGCGCCCGGTCGAAGCGGCTCTTGGCGCTCTCGGCGCTCATACGGGCCTCGCGGCGCAGTCGCACGGTATCGAGTGGCCCGTTCTCCATGATCGCTTCATAGATCGCCTTGGCCTCAGCCGTCATCTTGCCGTCTTCGTACTCGGCCAGGGAATCGGTCAATGAGCCAAAATTCTCGGAGAAATCTAAACATAGAACTATGGAATGCCCGGCTGCCAGCTTGTCGAGTCGTGCTGGAGCTGGCTAGGCTTCTGACAACGACTCACGTTGACACGCCCGAGCGTGTAGTGCTACCTGACGCCGAGGAGTTCGGCCAAGTTGCTATGGGTGTAATGTGGGATTGATCGGGAAGATCACACAGCGTGCGGTGCCTTCAGCATAGAGCCAGGTCCGGCCTCAAGTAGCTGAGTCTGACTCCAGGCATGGGGACACTGTCCCTGGATGAGACTGAGGAGCCTAGGATGATACTCTGGTCTGTCAGGGATAGGTGGGAGGCAGACAAGACCAGCTATCCAGCACAAGGACTATTTCCGATGACGAACCACAAGCTCTTCTCACAGCATTGTGATTAATGGATGGAGTTTCACTGGACATCCTGCACCTCTTCACAATTCCTTCACAGGTCTATGGCATACTAGAGCTGTCAGTAGGACAATCTCTGAAGGGACACTTGTGCATTCGGTGCTTTCGTGGTAAAAGATAGCTGATGTAGTGATATGAACGAAACGATCCTCGTCATCGACGACGAACCGAGAATAGTCAAACAGGCCCGGGACTACCTGGAGAAGGGCGGCTTCCGTGTCGTCACGGCTGGCGACGGAAAGATGGCGCTGGCCATGGCCCGGCACGAGCGGCCCGACCTGATCGTCCTCGACCTGAACCTGCCCGAGATGGACGGCCTGGACGTCTGCCGGGCGCTGCGGCGCGAATCCGACGTGCCGATCATCATGCTCACCGCCCGTGTCGAAGAGACCGACCGGCTCATCGGCCTGGAGTTGGGCGCCGATGACTATATCACCAAGCCGTTCTCCCCCCGCGAGCTGGTGGCCCGCGTGCGGGCCGTACTGCGGCGTGTGCGCGGCGGCGTCCACACCCCCGGCCTTATCCGCGTCGGCGACTTGGAGATCAACCTGCACGGCCATCGCGTGGCGCGCGCTGGGGAGGCGATCCGCCTTACCCGCAGTGAGTTCAACCTGCTGGCCGTCCTGGCCCAACACCCAGGGCAGACCTTTACCCGAGCGCAGCTCTTGGATCGGCTACACGGCGTGGCGTACGACGGCTTCGACCGCAGCATAGATGCGCACGTGAAAAACTTGCGTCAAAAGTTGGAACCCAACCCAGGTGAGCCAAGATATGTACTCACCGTCTACGGTATTGGCTACAAGTTCACCGACGAGGTGTAATCACCCACTGAGGCAATTAGCAGGATCGCCACTCATGACACAGAGAACGTGCGTGCAAAAGTCAAATACTGTTCCTCACTTGAAGAACCTTCGTCGCAAGCTGGAGATCGATCCTGCCGAACCGCGCTACGTGCTCACCGTCTATGGTATCGGCTACCGTTTCACCGACGAGGTGTGACCGTGCGCAAGCCGTGGAACGACGATCCCGCACCGGATGACGAGCCCTGGGAACACAGAGGCCCCTGGGCCTGGACCGGCTCCTCGGAAAACGGTTGGCGTGTTGAGTGGAAGGGCCCTGAGAAACACCATCGCCACGGGCCATGGTCGCATCCACCCGGGCGACCGTGGGCACACCACCGACAGCACGTCGGCTGGCGAAGGGAATGGCGGCGTAACCGGGCTCCTCTGTTCTTCCGGCTCGCTGGGGCCTTTGGTTTTATGGCCCTGCTGATCCTGGGGGGAATGGGGACGATCGCCTTTGTCCTCACGCGCCTGTTCGGAGGAGCAGCTCAAACAGCGGCGCTGGTGTGGATGGGCGGTTGCGCCTTGTCGCTTGCGTTGCCGCTGCTGGCGGGAGCCCTGGCCCTGCAGGTCTATCGCGGCGTTGCGACCCCCCTGTCCGACGTGATGAGCGCCGCCGACGCTGTGTCCGAAGGCGACCTCAGCGCCCGGGTCCCAACGTCAACAAGGGGTCCTGGCGAGTTCCGTCGACTGGCCAGGTCCTTTAACCGTATGGTCGAGGAGTTGGAGCGCGCCGATCAGCAACGCCGTAACCTCACCGCCGATGTGGCCCACGAGCTGCGCACCCCTCTCCACATCATTCAGGGCAATCTGGAAGGCATCCTGGATCAGGTATACGAGCCGACCCCAGACCACATAAACGCCACCCTCGACGAAACCCGTGCCCTGGCACGGCTGGTTGATGACCTGCGCACGCTCTCGTTGGCCGAGGCTGGCCAACTACCGCTCGTGCGCGAGCTTGTTGATGTATTAGAGCTGCTGACTGACGTCCAGACGAGCTTCAGCGGGCAGGCGGAGGCAGCGGGCGTGGACTTGCACGTCGAGACCGACCAAAACGTGTCTGCCGCGAACGTTTTCGCTGACGTGGGGCGCCTGGATCAGGTATTGAGCAACCTGGTCGCCAATGCCCTGCGCCACACAGCCGCTGGCGGGACCATCACACTCGAAGCCAAGACCAGCCAAGAGGCCGTACGGATCACCGTGTCGGATACTGGCGAGGGCATCCCGGCGGAGGACCTGCCCTTCATCTTTGACCGCTTCTGGCGGGGCGACCGGTCCCGCTCTCGTCTTGCCGGAGCGGGGAGTGGATTGGGTCTGGCCATCGTCCGGCAGTTGGTCCAGGCCCACGGTGGGCGCATTCGCGCAGAGAGCGAACTCGACCAGGGAACGACGATCACCATCGAATTGCCGGCAGCAGCACCCGTAAGGTCCTGACCGTGACGAGCGAGCAGAGCCTCTTCACCCTCGTAGCCACCGCTGGCCGGGCCCGCGCCGGCGTACTCCACACTCCCCACGGAGAGTCCCTCACGCCGGTCTTTATGCCCGTTGGCACCCAGGCCACCGTCAAGGCCGTTTCCCCGCGTGATCTGCACGATCTCGGGGCGACGGTTGTCCTGGCCAATACCTACCATCTTTACCTCCGTCCCGGAGACGAGTGCATCGCCCGTCTGGGCGGGCTGCACGAGTTTATGGGATGGGATAGCCCCATTCTCACCGACTCGGGCGGTTATCAGGTGTTCAGCCTGGCCGAGCGGCGCACGCTTGACGCCAATGGCGTTACCTTTCGATCCCATCTCGACGGCTCCGAGCACCGCTTCACACCGGAGAAGGCCATCGCCATCCAGGAGAACCTGGGAGCCGATATCATCGTCTGCTTCGACGAGTGCGCCGAACCCTACGACTATGAGTACAACCTGCAGGCCCTGGCGCGCACCCACGCCTGGGCCGAGCGGTGCAAGGCTGCCCAGACCCGCTCTGACCAGGCGCTCTTTGGCATCGTCCAGGGAGGCATCTTCCCCGATCTGAGAGAGCAATCGGCCCGTTTCCTGGCTCGGGTTGGCTTTGACGGCTACGCGATTGGTGGCCTGAGCGTGGGAGAGACAAAAGAGGAGATGCACGCTGCCCTGGACGCCATCGATCCTCTGCTGCCCTACGACCAACCGCGCTACTTGATGGGCGTCGGTACGCCAGAGGACCTGATCGAGTGTGTGGCCCGGGGCGTGGACATGTTCGATTGTGTGCTCCCGACCCGGATGGCACGTAATGGAGCCGCTCTCACCCGCACGGGGCGGCTGAACCTGCGTAATGCTCGTTTCGCCGACGACCCCAACGCACTGGAACCTGGGTGTAGCTGCTATACGTGCAGCCACTTTAGTCGGGCCTACGTCCGCCATCTGACCCGTGCGAACGAGATTCTGGGGCACCAGTTGCTCAGCCTCCACAACCTCCACCTTATGCTCACCATAGCACGAGAGATCCGGGAGGCCATCCTGGCGCAAGAGTTTCAGGCGTATCGACAGGAATTCTGGCAAAGGAAGAATACCGCGGGTGACCAATAGCAGCGGGAGAACTCCGCTCCGGCTCCTGGTCACTGCCGCTGCCACTGTCCTCCTTCTCTCCACTCCCGGCTCCGTTCCAATGCTTCCCTGGCAGATCTATGTCTTTCGAGGCGGTTCTTTTGCCCCAGTTTCTTCTTCCTCCCATATCACGCTTCTCTCCCCCCACCCCTCTATGCCTCCTCCATCCGCCCCCTCGACCTGGCAGGTCACTGGGGCCATCCTGGCCGACGTGACTGACGATGGCCCCGCCGAGTGGGTGCTCCTCGTCTGGCGTCCGTGGCGTGATTGGCCCATCCAGCGCTGGACCCCGGGCCCCAGTCCCATCGCCGGTCTCCACGACGACGCAGGCGCTAGCTGCCAGATCATTCTGCTTGATCCAAAGGATGGACTTGAAGTCTGGGCTGGGTCCGCCTTGCCCGCGCCATTCCTGTCCCTGGCAATAGGAGATGTGGACGGCGATGGGCGAACCGAGCTCGTGACACTTGAGGGAGACTATGCCAGCGGGCGCGACGGTCCGGGCACCGCCGTCGATGTCTGGCGGTGGAATGGCTTCGGATTCGGGCTGGAGTGGCGATCGCCCGCCAGCACCCTTCATCAACTCCGCTTGACCGATGCGAACAACGACGGTATACTGGATATAGCTGTGCGCTGAAGAATAGCGACCGGTGGAGTCTACATCAACCCACGGAAGGTAAAAAGACCGTCGATATGAGAGCCCATGTGATCCTGATGGTGTCGAGCGTTGTGCTCGCGGCCTGTGTGCCTACAGGCCCACCCACAAGCCAGGCGACTGTGGAGCCGGTGTCACTTGTAACACCTGTCGTTCCAGAAGGCGCAAGCTATTACGACGGGTGCACCCACATGCTCAGCTATCCATCCGAGTTGGAGACCAGTGACGGGATCCTGTTCCAGTCTCCTAGCGATCAAGACGTCTCCCTACTCATCATCGCCCGGCGTCGGACTGATGGTGAGGAGGGTCTAGCCCTTGATGCCGTCGCCTCGCAGATCGCTGCCCGGTGGTCCACCCAGGCGAACGCCCCCGTCTTCGAAGCTGCTCAGGTCACCGACTATCTGGGCGCCTCACTCGACGGCCTGCGATCCGATCTTGTGGACGAGGCGGAAACTCACACCCACTTGATGGTCGTCGTCCGGCCCGAGACCCTATTGGGGGATATGCTCCCCGCCGATGTCGTATACGAAATAGTGGCGCAAGCCCCTGTCCCCATTTGGTCGGAATGGGATCCGCTGTTCGAGATCGCGTTTCAGAACTTTCACCCCAAGGACTGTGGGGGTGTGTAGGATAGCCTGATACCGAGGAGGCACACCTATGCGAAACACACGAGCAATTACCGCCGCGACTATGGCCCTTCTTGTCGCCATCTTGGCCTGCAATGCGCCTACCGCATCGCCGACGCCATCACCATCTGAGCCGACCGTTCCACCCACGGCCAGCGTCCCGCCCACGCCGACCCAGCTCCCCGTCGCCTCCCCCACGCCACCGCCCGGAGTCCGAGGACCGGGCTTTGCCACCTACCCAGAGATCCTGGCCAAGCTGCCTGCCGCCTATCAAGGCTATGCCCTTCCGATCGATCTCGGAACACTGGGCAACTATGATTCCTTTAGTCTGAGCGATCCCCAGAGCGCAGTGCTGGCCGGGAACGGCTTTGTCGTCACGCCGGCCGAATGGCTAGAGTTCTACCAGCTCTATGAGAACGTTCGCTACGAAGAGATCCCCGTCTTTGTCACCACCGACTCTGTCTTCCACGTCTACCACCTGCTGTTCGACAAGATGCTTCGCGATCTGGAGCGCGAGCGCTTTGAACCCGACATCCGAGCGCTGACTGCCGCTTGCCTGCAATCGGCCCGAGAGCTCTACGCCGAGCTCCAGACCACGTCGATGGAGACGACGGCTCTGCACACGCTCGCCTATTTTGCCGTGGCCGATGCCCTCATCAACCCCGATTCCGCTACGCCTCCAGAGGTCGCCGACCTGGTCGCCGGTGAGTTGGCCCTTATAGGGGCTCACGGGGGTATGAATGGCAGCGTCATTTTTAGCCAGGGCTGCCCGGCAAGCTGCAACCCGTGTGATCCCAATCCTCCACCCGAATGCTTGGAGCAACCCTGCCTGTGTGAGGACTATTCCCAGTATGTCCCCCGCGGCCACTATACCCGGAGCGAGCAACTCGAGCGTTATTTCCGTACGATGATGTGGTACGGCCGCATCAATATGCGCCTGCAAAAGCCTAGCGAGACCCAAATGGCGCTTCTGATCACCTACATCCTGCGCCACACGACCGTCGATGGAGAACCTGCCGGTGATGTGTGGGCCAAGGTATACGATCCTACTGTCTTTATCGTCGGCAGCTCCGATGATCTCGGCTTCCACGAGTACGGCGCTCTGTGGGACGTCCTTTTTGGCGCGGATAGTTCCGCCGCCGATATCGCTGACGAGTCGAAGCTGCGAGAATTCGTCGATGCGGCCAGTCAACTGCCACCCCCGCAGATCAACTCAATGTGGGTCCATATTTCGGAGGACAAGGAAGAAGTGACCCAGGGCTTTCGCTTTATGGGCCAGCGTTTTGTGCTTGACGCCTACATCTTTGAAGAGCTCACCTGGAGGGAGGTGGGCACGCCCGCGGCCCCTCGCACGCTCCCCAGTGGGCTCGACGTGATGGCCGCCCTCGGCTCAGATGCCTCGTACACCATCCTCGATCAGACCGGCGAGACGGCATATGCCAACTACCTAGAACAGATGTCCAAACTGCGCGAAGAGATCTCGGCGCTCCAACTCGACTCCTGGACCCAGAATCTCTACTGGACCTGGCTCTATTCATTCCATCCATTGCTCGAACCCAAAGGCAGAGAGTATCCTGCCTTTATGCAGACTGAAGCCTGGGCGCGCAAGGACCTCCACACTGCCCTGGGCTCCTGGACCGAGCTCAAGCACGACACCATCCTCTATGCCAAGCAAGTGATGGCCGAGTTGGGCGGTGGCCCACCGCCTGAGCCGCCCCACGGATGGGTGGAGCCGAATCCCGAGGCATACGCTCGCTTGTTGTCCCTCACCCGCATGACCCGCGACGGGCTGGAGAGCCGGGACCTGCTCACCGAGAACACCCACGCCAACCTGATGCGCCTCGATAGTCTCCTCGTCTTCTTGCTGGACACCGCCGAGCGTGAGCTGGCCGATGTACCGCTGACCACCGAGGACTATGAGCGCATCAAATACTACGGTGGCGAGTTGGAGGCTATGACGCTCGCCGCCGCTGACCAGGATGGCGAGGGTATGCCGTTCTTTGAGGACGAGGAGCAAGCGGCCCTCGTAGCCGATGTCGCCACCGACCCCGCTGGTCAGTTCCTGGAGGAAGCTATTGGCCGCATCTTTGAGATCTATGTCGCTATCCCCGATGGCGAAGGGGGTGTGCACATCGCCAAGGGCGGCGTCTTTTCCTATTACGAGTTTCCCCGCGACATGCGAGAGGGTCGTCTGACCGACAAAGAGTGGCGAGCGATCCTGGACGCTGGCGAGGCGCCGGATCAACCCGAATGGACCAATTCCTTTATCAGCCGGTGAGACCCTAATGAAACCCTAAAGGTTTGGCGCAAGGTCTTGGCAATAAAACAACTGATGGCTATGAGATTCCTCCAAAACAATCACCTGGTGAAAACCTTTAGGGTCTTTTTGGCAGACACTGAGGCACAGTTGTGAGCATACTACAAGGGCTTTTCCTCGGTATCCTTCAGGGTGCAACCGAGTTTCTCCCCATCAGCAGTTCGGGCCATCTGGTGCTCGTGCCCTGGCTATTGAACTGGCCCGCACCCGGCCTGGCCTTTGATGCGGTCGTTCACTGGGGCACAGCCGCGGCCGTGGTGGCCTACTTTTGGCGCGATTGGGTCTCCCTCGCTATCGCCGGGGTCCAGTCCTTGCCTTCCGTATGGCGATATGTGGCCTCCGCCCTCACGCGGGGGCAGCGACGGCCGGATGGCGACGATCCTGTCCCCCAGCTCCTCGCTAAACCCTCGCCGGGTCCGGCAATTCCCGGTAATGCCCGCCTCGCTTGGCTGATCATCCTGGGCACCGTGCCCGCAGCGTTAATCGGTTACCTGCTGGAAGATTTCTTTGAGGAGATGTTCGCCCGCCCCGTTGCAGCCGCCCTCTTTCTCTTTGTCACGGCGGCCTTTCTCACGGCCAGCGAGTATCTGGGTTGCCGCGAGCGTGACCTCGACACCCTGAGATGGCCTGATGCACTGCTGGTCGGGCTAGCCCAGGCACTGGCGATCTTCCCAGGCATCTCCCGCTCCGGCGCGACCATCGCCGCCGGCCTCTCTCGAGGTCTCAAGCGAGAGCCTGCCGCGCGCTTTAGTTTCCTCCTGGCAACGCCGATCATCATTGGCGCGGGGCTACTCAAGGTAGCCGATCTGGCACAGATGGGCGGCCTGGCAGCTCAGGCCCCGACGCTTATCGTCGGATTCGTGGCAGCGGGCGCCGTCGGTTTTGCTTGCATCCACTTCCTACTCAGGTACCTGCAGCGCCACCAACTCTATCCCTTCGCCATCTATTGTGTTTTCGCGGGGTTTGTCTGTCTGGTTGTGGCCTGGGCCCGAGGGGGATGAGTGATATCTAGTGCATCGCGGCGGAAATCAACATCTGGTTCCCTGCTTGAAGGGGATTCCTTCGACAGACTCAGGACAGGCTGTCAGATCCCCGTCTGAAGCGTCGTTCTCGCCGCGCAAAGCCGGGATCTGACGATCCCTGGCGAGCACAGAACCGGCTAGGCTGCGGAACGACTTTTCTTCCCCCAGGCAGCCGTGATCTCCGAATTGACCGCAACATTCTCAAGAAAGCTACGCCGCAGAGCGTCATCGCTGATCTTGGCCGTCTTCTCCAGCAATATATCGTGTGCTTCAGACAGGATGCTTTCAGCCCGCTCGACAGCCGCGGCGCCTCCTGTAGCATCTAGAACGCGGTAGCACGTCATATAGACCTGCAGGGGATACTCGATTCCTTCCAGACCGTTATCCTCGATCCACGCCAGAATCTCCTCCACCCGCTCAAGTGCCTGCTCAAGATTACCCTGAGCCATAGCGACGCGAGCCAGCCCTGCCACATCATCTATGGCCAAGCCCTGCTGGCCCAACTCCCGGCGCAGGCGTTTCGCTTTGCTGTAGGCCTCGGCGGCAGCCTCCAGTTCGCCCAGGCCCACCAGCGCGTGCCCCAGGTAGGTCAGGCTGTATCCCTCGCCGCGCCGGTCGCCAATCTCTCGCTGGATGACCAGAGCACGCTGGCAGTGCTGTCGGGCGGCTTCATCGTCGCCCAGACCGTGGTAGACCAGACCAAGATTGACCAAGCTGGTAGCCTCTCCCCAACGATCATCGATGGTGAGGCGGAGATCAAATGCCCGCTGGTGATAGTCTCTCGCAGCTTTGTAGTCGCCCAGGTCGTAGTAGACGACGCCGAGGTTGCTGAGAGCCATTGTCTCGCCCCGCCGATCGCCGATGGTTTGGTGGATGGATAACGCCTGTTCAAAGTAGTCTCGCGCTTCCGGCAAGTCACCCAATTCACCACGGATCACGCCAAGATTGCTCAAGCTGTCGGCTTCACCCGGACGGTCACCGTTGGCACGGTGGATCTCCAGCGCTTGCCGGTAGTGCTCCTGTGCCGCCTGATAATTGCCCTGGTAAAGGTAGACATCACCAAGGTAGTAGAGGCCCTGTGCTTGACTACGGCGATCATCGGCAGATCGCGCCAAGGCCAGGGCACGCTCCAGTGGAGCGTTCGCCGCCTCGTAGTCGCCCCGGCGCCAAAGCACCTTGCCCCACACAATATAACCTTGAGTATCGTCCGCTAACCCCTCCGTCCGGGCAGCCTGCTCAATGGCTCTCCGCACCGCGATCAACGCCGCCGAATAGTCACTGGTCACTTCCATATAGTTGGCCAGCCGCAGAGCCACTTCGATATCCCGACGCTCATCTTTCATTCCCTCGGCCAAGAGGACCAGCGTCACTAGGTCTTGCGCCTGCGCCTCCCGCTCTCCCCGCAGGTCATTCACCGCCTCCCGCGCCGCCAGAAGGCCGTATCGTGACTCCAGGTCGCTCTCCGGCGTGAGCTCCAACGCACGGCTGAGATAACCCGCCGCCTCCACATTAGCATATTGAGCCGCTGCCCACTTACCAGCCAGTCCAGCGTAGTGCCGCTCACGATCGTGATCATCAGCCTGATGCCAGTGATACACCAACAGCGGGTAATATCGCGCTAAGGGAGAATCGAGTCCTGCCCGCGCATCCAGATCGGCGCCATCGCCAAAAGTCCGCTCATACCACTCGGCCACCGTGCGATGCAGTTGCCGTCGCTGGGCGAACAGCAGCGTCTCGTAGGCCACTTCTTGGGTGATGATGTGCTTGAAAAGATAGGTCAGCTCCGGCTCTGGCGCCTCCAGCGGCGTCAGATCCAGGTGAGTCAGATCATCCAGATAGCCCCTCAGCAGGCGGTGGCTGACCTCCATATGCTCGCCCAGCGTTTCGTGAAGCGCCGTATAGGCAAAGGTACGCCCGATGACGGCCGCCACCTTGAGCGTCAACTGCTCTTCCGGCGGCAGCTGGTCGATGCGTGAGAGGACGATGCCCTGGATGGTGTCTGGTAGCGTCTGGGCGGCTCGATCCAGGTCGCCACTGACCAGGCAGCGGGTCGATCCCGCATCCGTCTCGATGGTGATGAGATCATTGTCCCGCAAGGCATACACCAACTCTTGGGCGAAAAAGGGGTTACCACCTGCCCGCGTGCGCACCAATTCAGCGACCGGTTCTGGCAGCCCATCGTCGCTCAACCCCAACCTGGCCGCCGCCAGCATCAGTGTCTCCTCCTGCGACATCGATTCCAGCGACAAACCCTCGACCTCCTCCATGCCTGCCAGGACCTGCGGTTCGAAACGCGCGACCTCGCCCTCCAGGGGGCGCATAACGACCACCAACAACAGCGGCTCCTGGGCAACCGTGAGCGCCCGCGCCACCTGCAGCGTCAGATCCCACGATAGCGAGTCGAGCCATTGGGCATCCTCCATAACGAGAACCAGTGACCCCTCAGCCGCCCAGGCCCGCAGCAGTGCCAGGAGGAGAGAGACCAGACTCTCGTGTCGCAGATGGGTGTCGAGCGAGGCAGTCAAATCGTTCTCAGGAAACCCAAGGTTTAGCATATCGTTCAACAGAGGGATACGCTCCTCCAGGTTG
Organism: uncultured Anaerolineales bacterium; assembly: GCA_964444825.1. GTDB lineage: Bacteria > Chloroflexota > Anaerolineae > B4-G1 > B4-G1 > CAYUIS01. The sequence continues at coordinate 52,856 of CAYUIS010000002.1, forward strand.
AGGGCTACATCGCGAACGTGGGCCTGGACCCGCTGCCGTCGCTCCTCTGGTTGGCGGGCCTCTTCCAGGTCAAAGTAAGAGACAAATACGTCCCGCCACGCTCGATAGGGCGTCTGCTGCTCGATGCTGCGTCCCGCGCCCTGCAGGCCCGCGATGCCGCGCTCCCGCATCAATCGTGTCAACTCCTCCACCAGCCGTGACTTGCCGATCCCGGCATCCCCCTCGATAAGCAAGATGTGGCTGTGTCCGGCGCGCAGGTCGTCCAGGCAGGCCACGAGCCTGGCCACCTCGGCCCGACGCCCCACCAGCACACCGCCAGTTTCCATCTCCCCTTCCCTGGCAACCTCGCCTGCGGGACGATAGATACGAATTAGGCCTATCTTGCCCTTGACACGAACAGGGGGAAGAAGCTCAAAAGCCAACCTGCCCCGCGCGCCCCGATACGTCTCGTAGTCACAGCGCACCTGCCCCAGCCCAGCCACGCCCATCAAACGGGCCGCCAGATTGACCGTGTCGCCCATCACGGTGTATTCGCGTCGGGTCTCACTGCCGACAGGACCGGCAAACACACGCCCGGTAGTCACGCCAATAGCCAGCTCCAGACCCTGCGTCTCGGCCAGAGCCTGCAGGTCCAGCGCACAGCGCAAGGCCCGCTCGGGGTCATCCTCGTGAGCGCGGGGAGGCGCGCCAAACAGCACGATGGCAATTGTCCCCTTATCATCCACTGCTACCTTGTTGATGCCACCCTCGTAGCGCTCAATGATCTCTTGACTCCCGCGTAGGAAGGCATGAAGCCTCTCGATGGCATCGGCCTGCGCGTAATCGATGCCGCCGATGCCGATGAACAGCACACTCATAGGCCGCAGCACGGCCAGCCACTCCTGTAGCGCTTCGCCCAACCACGTGCTGACCACACCGGGAACATAGGCCCGCAGGACCAGTTCCACCGCCGCCGGATCCTGGACCCCGGCCCAGTCTGGCTGGGACAGAGGGCGCGGCTTCACAGCGTGGGAGACAATGACCGCCTCAGCTTCCGGGCTGAGGACGATCTCACCCCGGCTGGCTTGGTGTTCCGCTTGTGCTACCTGGCGTAGGGAGTCGCCCGCGATGACATACTCCCAGCGCCCGAATACGCCGCCCACCCGGGCCGCTATGATCTCCCCAGCACCGATGCCGATCTTCATCCCCAGGGCCACGGGACCCGCGCTGGTTTCCAGCGTGGCAAACTCACTCATTGCCTCCTGCATCACTTCGGCCGCCTGTTTGGCCCGGCGCGTGGCGATACTCAGATCCTCGTGCACGGCAGGAAACACCACCGTCACCGCGTCGCCGCTGAATTTCACCACCTCGCCCCCTCCTGCTTCGATGAGGGCGATCATGCGGCTAAAGTAGCCGTTGAGCAAGCGGGTCAGCTCCTCTGGCCCCTCGGCGCCCTTTTGCGCCAGCGCTTCCGTCAACGGCGTGAAGCCAGAGACATCGGCAAAGAGGACCGCCGCCGAAAAGCGGTCGGCTTGAGCCTCGGTGGCGGGGGCTGGCGACGTCTCGCTCAGCGTAGCGCGGACGATATCGGGCGGAACGTAAGCAGCGAGAGTGCGCAACAAATCAGTCATACATCTCCTCGCACAATGGAGTGAGCTGCGTTTCAACCATCCCTACGTTGGAGACAGGGATTCACCTGACACGAAGGCAGACCGTAATCATGAGTCATCATGACGCGGTCTGCCTTCCCTTGACCCCACAAGGCTCCACCCGGAACCGGGCATCATCCTCGCTTCAGCGCGCGTCTATCTCAGCACGGCGGGCAGGTAAACATACTTGAAGACGAAGGCATCGCCGCCGGCCAACCTGAACGTAGAGCGACTGGAGTACATACCTCGGCCAATTCCGGTGGGCAGGGCCCACGCCAGAAACTCGTCCCATCGACCATCCTGATCCTGACTCATCCGGTAGCGGGTAGGGTATTCACCGAAGGCACTGGATGATTTGGTGGTGGGATAGTAGATGGACAGACCATGTGCACCCCTGTGATCCCAGGGATACCCGCTGACTTCCCCACTGGCGTGCCGCTCGTGGACCACTGCGGCGTCGACGGCGGATTTGACGGCGGCAGCCTCCGTCGGGGCTAGACTTAGACCGCTCGCGTGGTCGGCCAGGTCCCACAGATCGATGTATTCCGCCCGGATGGGGTTCGTAGCATCAACGTCGGCGGCAAAGGCCTGGGAGTTGTCTCGCGCGCTGGTAACTGCATTTCGCTGATTTAGCGTGTCCGTATCCCTGATCGTGTCGCCAAAGCTGGTCACGGCATCCCTGACGCCTACCATTTGACTGGTGTCTATCAGAGAGATCGTATGGGGGTATCCCTCCGCGCTGGCTTGGGCGTAATAGCGGTCCACGATTCGCCGGCCGACGTCCGGAGGCGTATCCGTCGACGCTAGATCCCCAAAGTAGGCCGGGTAGGTGTCGATACCCCAACTGATCTGCTGGAAGAAGACCACATAATCGACCCACTCTCTGAGGTCATAAGCGTTCTCGGCCAGCCCCATCAAACAGGCTTCAAAGTCAAAGATGTCGATCTTGCGGTTACCGTTGTGGGTTGCGCTCTTCAGAGCAGCGTACAGGTCGGGAGGCGTGAGTTGATCGTTCTGGGAAGCCGAATCGAAGCTAATGCCATAGACACCATCGCCGTGGTCATCAACGGCCAGGTAGTAGTGGTCGGCCGGATATTGGTCCATGGACCAACTGACGAAATTGGCCAGGGTGTCGGGATGGCCCATATTGAGTTCGCCCCTATCCCATTTGTTCGTCCCAGGCGTATAGCTGCCGTTAGGCTGGACCACGTAGCGGGTCGTTCCACTGCCACCGGTCCCACCAGCGGGCCCGTCGTACAGGATGGTCACAGTGAGGAAATCGGTCTTGCCTCCGATGAACGCTTCGATGTCCTCTCGATATTTAGTCAGAATCGACTCAAAGGTAGGGTCTTCGGCGTTGAGGTAGAGCATGACGGTCCAGGTGTCGTCGGGCGCATCTGGCTCAGTGCCAGGTGCGGGCGGACCGCTGCCGCTACCGGCACATTGCACCGTCAGATCATAGAACGAATCCGGACTGCCCAAGCCCGAGTAGGACTCGACGCTGATATAGTACGTGGCGTTCGTGGTATTGGTGTAGACAACATACGAGTCGTAGCTGTCGCCATCGTCGTCGTTCCAGGCCACCAAGCTAGGACTGCTGTCCCAGAGCCCAACAACCGAGTCGAGGGCCGACCGAGGTATTTGCGTATTGGCATCGATATCGACATCGATCCGACCTGCAGGTACATTGCTCAGCTCAAACCAATCAATGTCATAACCACCCAGAGCGTCGCCGATGGTGCCCGTAATCGTGTCGCCACAGCCGACGAGAGTGGCTTCACTGGTGTCGTCGTTAGGCTCATTGGTGTCAATGTAACCTCCCGCGCCGCTGCCGGTGGCATACACGCGCACATAGTCAACCCAGCTCCTTGTGATTCCTGCTCCGGCTACACCATAACCGTAGAAATCAACGTCGCTCCACGCCTCAAAGATGAGGTCTACCGATTGGCCCGCGATATCTGCCACCTCCGTCGAATCAAGGGTGTATAGGACCTCCTGCCAGGTGCCGGTCGCATCGCTGGCATCCATACAGCCCAGATCCACCCAGATCTCGCCGTGGTCAGCGGGGTTCGCCATGCCAGCGCAGAACCAGTCGTAGCCTGCGTACGTCTCATAAGTCGTTACGGCAACCCAAAAGTTCAGCACGACACTGGTGACGTCGCTCGGCACGCTGAAGGTCTGGTACAGGAAATCGATCCCAAAGCCTGCGGGTCTCATCAAGTAGGCGGCATATTGCCCCTCGACGTAGGTAGCGTTACTGACCCCCACCTCCGCGATGTCGAGCAACGCCTCCGCCTCGCTCGCATCCTGCAAGCGGGAGTTGTCGCTTTCTTGCGCCGGGTCTCCAGGCGTCACCGCGGACGGCGCCGAGTCCAGGAGATGTTCGGATCCGCCAAGGCCAAGAGATGGCCCCAACACGGGTGCGGCCATCTCTGATCCAGCATGCTGAGAGAGACCCTGCAGGACCGGGCTCTCGATGGCCCCGCTATCCCGGCTTCGCGTGTCCCAGGAGTGCTGGCTCTGCCCTTTCCGTTCCGCCGGGTCGCTCGACCCGGACGCACTCATCCCCTGTACAGACGACGTGGGCCGGACAGCCCGCGTCTGCCGCGTCGATACCGCGGTCGAGGACGCCAGCACCACGTCGTCAACAAAGAGATTGGAGTTGAGCGAGCTGTCCGTCTCAGCCTGGATTCGCAACTGAACCGTCTGTCCCGCATAGGCGCTCAGGTCCACCATCCGTATCATCCACCCACCCGTGTTGGTACTGGCACACAGATAAAAGACGTCTACGATGTCAGTGACAGCGGTATCAACCAGCACGCCGCCCAAGTCGTTTGCACAGATATCTTCAGAGGCGATCCAGTACCGATAGACGAGAACCGGATCGCTGGATGGGATGGTGACGCTTTGCGCGATATAGGATATCTCGTCGTCCGCGCCGCCCAACCAGACCGCCCAACTCCCGCTGTGGGGCGTGACCGAGCCGGGGAAAGGGAGCGGACCGGATTCATTGATGATCAAGTCCCAGCCTAGAGCGGAGTACTCGGTCCACGAACCGTCAGGGCCGTCCTCAAAGTCACTGTTGAGTATCGGGTTTGAGGTAATCGAGAAGGTATCGGTCAGCCAGTTGGTCAAATCACCGGTCTCAATGGGGCGTTTTTGTATCTTTTCGCCGTTTGTTTTGGGGTTTGGGGTTGGGGGGGGGGTGACGCTGGGGTCATCGCCCCAGACCCAGATTTCGTCGACGAAAGGACCCCAATAGTCAATGGGATTGCTCATATCGGATTGAAAAGCCCAGACCAGCCAGACCTCCGAATAGCCAGCGTAGGAAGTCAGCCAGTAGGCCCGATCAGTCCAGCCGCCGGAATCGCCCGACCAAAAGTCTCCGTAGAAAGTGTTGCCATCGATCGAAGTCCCAAAAAAGACCTGGTCGTACTCGGGCTCAGTCTGGTACCACAGGCCAAAGCTGACAAAGACATCGGCCATATTGCTGAGATCGAGGGGGCCATACACCATCCAGCTATTCAGATCGTTGGGATAGTAATAGAACTCTGGATCGAGGCCGTCGGTGCCGCCGGCCGCTGGCCAGGCAGACCACGCATCCCATTGGGGCAAGTAGTCGTCATCATCCCAGGTGCGGTCGAGGTCATCGTCGCTGAAATCGTAGACACTCCAGAGACCAGCAGGGAAACTGCCTTCAAAGCCCTCGTACGCCAGCGGGATCCAATCCAGCGGGCTCAATAGCCCAGCGATATCGGGAGCCGGATAAGCCTCCCGCGGACCACCTATGTCCCCTGGCGGCCTCCTCAATTGATCAGCCTCGCCGGCCGGCTTGTCAGCGGCAGAAACCAACAAGGACTCCCCCAGCCGCAGCACCGTATCGGGCCGAAACTGGACGACATCCAGATCACTTCTGCCAACCTGCGGACCAGAACTGGGCTTGACGGCGCCCGGCTCGGGTGTGGCAGAGGAAAAACTCGGCTGGAGAGGGGGTGGTGGCGGCGGGGGCTCGGCTGTCGGTAGCAGATCAGGTTCAGCCCGCGCAGGTTCAACAGCCTGAGCCAGGGTGCTCTCGGGAAGGAGAAGGACAGTAGCACAGGTGACAGCGGTCAACACAACGACGATGCTTACAACGAGATGTTTGAACGGGTTGCTTATGGTAGCCATAGTTGCGATCCCTCCATAGAAATCTTGACCCTCTTGACTCACTGCTCTCTCGCGGAGAGAGCCCGACCCGCCCCAGGTTCGCTCAAGTTCGTCTACGTCATTATACCATACCTTACCATCCACAAGCAAGGCTCGTTCGACGGGGTGGACCGCCCCAGAATCCGAGCGAACCCTTCAGTTCGCCTACCTACCCCCACATATCGGGGTCGTTCGAACCACTGCTGACCGTGGAACAGCCACTGCTTCAGAGAAACCAGGTTTTTCTGCGTCTATCAAACGAACTGATGGCTAGGGAGTGGTTTGCTACCCATAACCACCGCGCTTCTCGGCAAAAAAACCTGGTTTCTGGCTTGGCGGCGCGACTTGTTCGCCCCTTGGACGCGATGTATAATGCCACCGTTGACCTTTGGTCGCTGGCAGTTGATTGCCACCGGATATGTGGGCGCAGATTTCTAAGCCACAGTGATGCGCGCCCCAGCGGCAAACCTGGTGTTCCGACTGCTGGCCTGTCGGTGGAAATCGAGGACGCTCTGAATGTCGACCTCACCGCTGGAGCAAAAACCAAGCCACACACATCCGGGGGCCGGCCCGCTGCGCTCCTCCATCCGCCGCTTGCGTTTCACGATCCTCGCTTGCTTTTTCCTGCTCCTCCCAAGTGCTTGCGCCCCCCAACCCTTCGCCATCACCCGTGAACCGGTCACGCTACGGTTGGTCGCCGCTGATACGTGCGAACCCTTGGTTGAGCAACTCCGTACCGGTTACGAGGCAGCTCGACCCTGGGTCACGGTCCAATTCGAGATCCTTAACACCTCTATGGCCGAACGATCGCTGCGCGAAGGCGAGGCAGACCTGGCGCTGCTTTCCTGGTTGCAGGAAACCTCCTACGAGGAGCCGTTGTGGTCCCAGGTCTTTACCCAGGATGGCATCGCCGTCATCATCAACCCCGCTACCCCATTTAGCGAGACCGGGCTGGCTCATCTAGAGGAGATTTTTCGCGGGCGTATACAGGAATGGGGCGGCACGGTGCTTGTCGCCGTCAGCCGTGAGGATGGTTCGGGCACCCGTCATGTATTCGACAGTATCGTACTGTCTATTCACAAGGTAGCCCATACTGCTGTGGTAATGCCGTCGGGTGAGGCAGTCATTGATTACGTGGCACACACCCCAGGCGCTATCGGCTACGTCTCGACGGCCCAGTTGGCAGAATACGGCACCGCTGGTGTTCACGTCTTGCCCGTCGAGGGGATCTTGCCCACCGCCGATGCCATCAACGGCGGCTCCTACCCCCTCGCGCGCCCACTCTACCTGGCTACCATCGCCGAGCCGACCGGTGAGGCCCGGGAATTTGCCCAGTGGGTACTGGGACCAGACGGGCAGGCCATCCTGAAGCAGGCTGGAGATTGGTAACTTCCACCGCCATGTGCCTACCCCTCACCGGCGACTTTTGCTTTCAGGCAGGCCGGGGTATAATCGACCTAATAACGGGAGGTAACCCACGCGATGCGAAACGACGACCTCAATGAAGCGCTTGGAGACTGGGAACGCACCTCGTTGCAGCAGACCCTCGATCAGCATCCCGAACGATATGACGAGTTCATCACCACCTCTGGCGACCCGGTCAACCGCCTGTACACGCCCCTGGACTGTGAGCGCGCCTACCTGGATGGCCTCGGGTTTCCTGGGGAGTATCCCTTCACGCGAGGCGTCCACCCCACGATGTTTCGCGGACGACTGTGGACCATGCGCATGTTCGCCGGCTTTGGCACCGCCGAGGAGACCAACGCTCGCTTCAAGTATCTGCTGGAACAGGGACAGACCGGCCTTTCCGTCGCCTTCGACCTGCCCACGTTGATGGGATACGACTCCGATTCTCCCGAGGCAGAGGGAGAGTTCGGCAAGTGTGGGGTTGCCGTCTCATCTCTGCGCGATATGGAGGTTCTCTTCGACGGTATTCCCCTGGACAAGGTCACCACCTCGATGACCATCAACTCGCCGGCGGCCATCATCTGGGCTATGTACATTGCCGCCGCCGAGAAACAGGGCGTGCCTAAACGACAGCTCGGTGGCACCACCCAGAACGATATCCTCAAAGAGTATATCGCTCAGAAGGAGTACATTTTCCCCCCTCAACCCTCCATGAGGCTGGTCACCGACACGATCGAGTATGGCACCCAGCACCTGCCCCTGTGGAATACGATTTCCATCTCCGGCTACCACATCCGCGAGGCTGGGTCGACGGCCGCTCAGGAACTGGCCTTTACGCTGGGCGACGGGATCGAATACGTCCGCTGGGCGCTGGACCGGGGGCTGGATATCGATGCCTTTGCGCCACGTCTCTCGTTTTTCTTCAACTGTCACAACGACTTTTTGGAGGAAATCGCCAAGTTCCGTGCTGCCCGCCGCATCTGGGGCCGCGAGATGCGCGAGACTTTTGGCGCAAAGAACCCCCGCTCGTGGTGGCTGCGCTTCCACACCCAGACCGCAGGCTGTTCGCTCACCGCACAGCAGCCTGAGATCAACGTCGTGCGGGTGGCCATACAGGCGCTGGCCGCAGTCCTCGGTGGCACTCAATCCTTGCACACCAACAGCCTGGACGAGGCGTTGGCCCTCCCCAGCGAGCGCGCCGTCACCATCGCGTTGCGCACCCAGCAGATCATCGCCCACGAGTCCGGCGTCACCAACACGGTGGATCCCCTGGGAGGCGCGTATGCGGTGGAAGCCCTCACCGACAGAATAGAACAGCAAGCGTACGACTATTTTGAGCGAATCGAAGCCCTGGGCGGCGTGATCCCGGCCATTGAGACCGGCTTCTTCCAGCAGGAGATCGCCGATGCCGCCTATCGCTACCAACGCGAGATCGACGGGCAGCGACGCCTCGTCGTCGGATTGAATGACTTTGTGGCAGATGAACCCCTCCGCGTCCCACTGCTGGAGATGGACCCGCGGGGATTTGAGACCCAGTGCGACCGGTTGATCCAGGTGCGGGAGGAGCGGGACAGCGGGGCCGTAGGCCAGGCGCTCGATCGACTGCGCATCGCGGCTCAGTCCACCGAGAACACGATGCCCCACATCCTGGACGCCGTGTGCGCGTACGCGACGCTCCAGGAGATTATGGACGTGTTCCGAGAGGTGTTTGGTCTGTACCGAGAGTCGACGATCTTGTAGGACCGCCCGTCTGCACGGTGTTGAGAACCAGACGCCACCTGCACAGTTGCGTCTGCATACTGGTGGAGGCGTCTGGTTTCGTCTTTCCCAGGTCACTTTTCCATAATATCGGCCAGCTCAAGCAGTTCCGGGTTCAGTTGTTTGTCGAAGGCGACTGCTTCCTCCAACGGCGTCAGCACGATGGAGCTCCTCACCCAGCCGATCATGTTGCCCCCATTCCCCGCTTTCAACTCACGGACCGCGGCCACGCCCAGTCGAGTCGCCAGCAGGCGATCGAAGGCGCTGGCCGCACCACCCCGCTGTACGTGCCCCAACTGTGTGACCCGCACCGAAAAACCTAGCTCATCCTGCCGCTCGCGCAGATGCTGGGCCAGGTCCTGTGTCCCCGGCTGCCATCCCTCGGCGACGATGAAAATACAGTGAGCCTTACCTCTGATGTAGGCATCCTCGATTATGGCCACGATCTCTTCGAAGGTCGTCTCGATCTCCGGACACAGCACCATCTCGGCCCCGCCGGCGATGCCACTCACGATCGCCAGATAGCCCGAGTGACGTCCCATGGTCTCAATGATAAAGGCTCGATTGTGGGAGGAGGCCGTGTCCTTGATCTTGTCGACGGCATCCAGGATCGTGTTCAGCGCCGTATCTACGCCGATGGAGATGTCGGTACCGTTGACGTCGTTGTCGATGGTGCTCGGGATGCCGACAGTGGGAAAACCGAGACGCCACAGCTCCATCGCCCCCGACAAGGACCCATTTCCACCGATGACGACCAGGCCGTCGATGCCGAACCGGTTGAGGCTCCGGAGTGCCTTCTTTCGTCCGAGAGCTTCGTAGAACTCGAGACAACGGGCCGTGCCCAGGATCGTCCCGCCACGCCCGATGATACCGCCCACCGAACGGGCGTCCATTTCGTCGATCTCGCCATCCACCAACCCAGCGTAACCTCGACGGATGCCCATCACCTCGAGACCCAGATGGAGTCCGGTGCGCACTACGGCCCGGATGCACGGATTGAGCCCGGGGTTGTCACCGCCACTGGTCAACACACCTATACGCTTCATTGTTATCCTCCTCGTGAGACCCTAAAGGTTTTGAAAACCTTTAGGGTCTTTTCCTCGTGATCTAGTACAGGAACATCGGCTTGCCCAAAACGTGCCACACCTTGGGGCGATAGTTGTCCACGTCGTATAGCGCCCGCACGTCGACTTGCTTCACCCCCAGCGTGGGAGACTCGGCCGAGACGTCCGTATAGCGCCCGTCCCGCAGCGCCACCATCCGGCCCGTCTTCCCAATGGCAAGCAGATCCAATGCCGTGTTAGCATAGTTCACGGCCACCATCGTGTCTAGCGCATCGGGTGCTCCCGAGCGCATCAGATACGCCAGTTCTTGACACATCGTCTTCGAACCGGTAATACGCTCCAGTTTCTGGGCCGTGACAGCGCCGATGCCACCCAGCTTCTTGTGTCCATAGGAATCAGCAATACCTGCCTGAACGACCTCTCCCTCAACCTCGTGAGCGCCCTCCGAAATGGTCAGGATGGCGTAGCGACTGGGGTTAGCCGCCTTGTCCGCCATCAGCAGGCCGGCCAGCCGCTCAATATCAAAGGAAACCTCGGATATGATGGCTCGATCTGCACCGGACAGGTAGGCCGCGATGAGAGAGGTCTCTCCCGAGTGTCGCCCGAACAGCTCGATCACGCCGATGCGCTCGTGAGAGGCAGCCGTGGAGCGCAACTGGTGAATAAAGTAGACGCTTCGCGTGACGGCCGTGGAAAACCCGATACAAAAGTCGGTTCCGAACACATCGTTGTCCATCGTCTTTGGAATGCTGATGACGGGAAAGCCCTCGCGATGAATGCGGGCCGCGTATCCCAGGGTATCCTCTCCGCCTATGGGGATCAACACGTCCACTCCTAGGTGTTCCAGCGCCCTCAACACGTGGTCCGTAAAGTCTAGCAATTCGCCGCCGTCCAGTTGCCGGGCACCCCCGGCATCCAGAAAACCAGGGATCTGCGAGGGCCGCACACGGCTCGGATTGGTGCGGGAGGTGTGCAGGAACGTACCACCAGTCCGGTCTATGGTACGCACCACAAGGCCGTCAAGCGGCATCGTACACTCCGGGTGGGTGCTAGGGTCGTCAGGATTGTAGAACAGCAGGCCGCGCCAACCTCGGCGGATGCCGATTGGCTCGTGCCCTTCACTGATGGCCCGGTTGACCAACGCCTTGATGCAAGGATTTAGACCGGGAACGTCGCCTCCTCCCGTCAGAACACCGATCCTCATTTTTCTATTCCTCCGTAGGTGGGCTCTCTATCAAATCGGCCACGCGCCCATTCGTGACCCGCACCAGCACCCCATAGGGAATGGGGAACACAACACTAGGATGACCGGCTGCTGCATAGACCGTCTCGAAGCGGCTCAGTGATTCATCGATCCAGGTTGCCAAGGGCTGACGATGTCCTATGGGTGGCACACCCCCAATGCTAAAGCCGGTCTCCTGGCGCACACGGTCGGCATCGGCAATCATAACTCGCCGGGCCTCCAACAGTCCCTTCAGTTTGAGCGGGTCGGCCCGCCGGTCGCCAGCCACCAGCACGAGCACTGGACGTCCATCGGCCAGAAAGACCAGGGACTTGACGATACTGCCCAACACTGTACCCAGGGCATCGGCGGCCAACTGTGCCGTACGGGCGCTCTCCGCCAGTTCCACCACCTTGACGTCCAGACCGGCTGTCTCCAATGCGGCTTGCACCCGTGCCGGGCCTTTCATCTTGCTGCCTCCACGTGCACCCCCTCGGGTCCCACCATCGCGCTCAGTTCGCGCATCAACTCAGGGCCATAGTGCGTCCTATCATTCGGAAAAGCCAACTCGATCGGCTTGTTTTCACCACCGACCAGGCGAATGACAAACCGGTCCTGGCCTGAGTATCCCACCAACAGGCTGTGGACGCTGTGCAGTCTCTCCACGTCCTGCGTTTGCTCGCCGCTGCGCGTCAAGGTCACGCGCACCGTGTGTTTCGGCGCTGACGGGGACGTCGCGTGTCCCCTCACGGCTGCCCTGGGGGCACCTGAGCCCGAACCTGGCACGCTCCCGTGGACGCGACGAGCCCTCTTGTCATCACCCGGGACGACCATCGCATCTGGCGTCTTGACCCAACTGCACAGCAGACTGGGCGTATCCCGCCGCCCGGCTTCTACCTTCCCGCCGACGACCACGATACGTTCCGGCTGCCACACATTCTTGGTATTGGCCCACACCTTGGGAAAGACAACCACGTCGCAGGTCCCCTGCAGATCCTCCAACGTCACAAAGGCCATCTCGTCGCCCTTTTGCGTCGTGTGCCGGCGCACCCGCTGCACCATTCCGACCACAGTCAACTGCTGACCGTGGTTATCGCCGCTCAGCGTCCCAGCGTATCCGGTCACCACATCCTGGAGTTCGATCAACGCCTCGGTCAAGGGATGCTCGGACACATAGACGCCGACCAGTTCCTTCTCCCAGATCAGTATCTCCTTCTGGGGCACCTCGGGAACGCGGGATAGCGAGGGCAGCATCGTTTCCTTGGCATCCAGGTGCACACCCGTGCCCTCGCCAAACAGGCTCATTTGGCCCACGTCCCGGGCGCGATGAACGGTCGCACTAAGCCCGACGATTCGCTCCACGACAGGAAGAAGCTGCGAACGGGTTCCAAAGTCCCGCAGCGCCCCCACCTTGATCAAGCTCTCCAGCGCCCGCCGGTTGACCTGGCGCATATCCACACGCCGACAAAAGCCATCCAAATCCCGAAAGGGTCCCTTCGTCTCCCGAGCATCCAGAATCACCTGAACGGGCCCTTCACCCACGTTCTTGATCGCCCCCATGCCAAAGCGGATCGCAAGCGCGTCCCCATCCTGCTCCTCAATGGTGAAATCGAGCCCGGACAGATTCACATTTGGCGGGAGCACCTCGATATCCATTCGCTGACACTCGGCAATCAGTAGGCCGACCTTTTCGGTATTGTTCCGCTCGACGGTCAGCAATGCGGCCATATACTCGACGGGATACTTGGCCTTGAGATAGGCGGTCTGACACGTCAGGACGGCATAGTCGGCGGCGTGGGCCTTGTTAAAGCCGTAGCGAGCAAAATACTCAATGTCGTCATAGATGGCCTCGGCCGTCTCGCGAGGCAGGCCACCGTGGGCCATAGCCCCCTCCACGAACGAGGAGCGCTGTTCAAGCAGGGCCGCTTTCTTCTTCTTGCCAACCGCGCGCCTGACCAGATCCGCCTCAGACGCGGTATACCCAGCGATGTCGGTCAACAGGCGGATGATCTGCTCTTGATAGACAATGATCCCATAGGTCTCTTCGAGGATCGACTCCAGGCCGGGATGGCGATACTCGATCGGCTCACGACCGTGCATGCGGTCTATATAGTCGTCGATGTGTTCCATCGGACCGGGACGGAACAGGCTGATGGTCGCGACGATGTGATCAAATTCCTTGGGCCGCATCTTCATCAGCACACGCCGCATGCCCTGCCCCTCGACCTGGAAGACGCCCATCACGTCCCCTCGGGACAGCAGGTCGTAGATGATCGGATCATCGGTGGGGATGGTGTCGAGACTCAGGGTCACACCGTGTCGCTGTTCGATCAACTCGCACGCGCGTCGCATGATGGTGAGCGTCGCGAGACCCAGGTAGTCGATCTTGAGCAGGCCGAGTTCCTCCAACTCGTCCATCTTGTATTGCGTGACGACCCCGATCTCACCCGAAGCACCGCCTCGCGTGGGCCGGTTCAGCGGCGTGTACTCGACCAGGGGGACGTCGGACACGATGACGCCCGCTGCGTGCGTGCTGGCGTGGCGCAGGTTGCCCTCTACCCCGCGCGCCGTGTCGATCAGGCGTCTGATGTGCTCCTCGGTCTCGTAGACCTCCCGAAGCTCGGCCACGTCCTCCAACGACTTGTCCAGCTTGACCCCGGGCCCAACCGGTACCAGGCGGGCGATACGATCCACCTCGGGCAACGGATAGTCGAGCGCTCGCCCCACGTCACGGATGGCGGCCTTGGCCCCCATCGTCCCAAAGGTGATGATCTGGGCCACCTGCTCCTGCCCATATTTGTCGACAGTATACTCGATCAGGCGCTCCCGCTGGTCATCCGGATAGTCCAGGTCGATATCGGGCATCGTCACCCGACCGGTATTGAGAAAACGCTCAAAGATCAGTCCGTGTTGGAGCGGATCCAGATTGGTGATACTGAGGCTATAGGCGACGATGGAACTGGCACCGGACCCACGCACGTTCCACCAGATTCCCTGATCGTGGGAGAAACGACACAGGTCCCACACGATCAGAAAGTAGGTGTCAAAACCCATCTCGTGGATCACGCCCAGCTCATAGTCGAGACGCTCATTGATCTGGGGGGTCAAGACGTCGTATTTTCCGTGCAGGCCCTGCTCGCACAGAGAACGCAGATAGCTGCGCGCATCGTAGCCCTCGGGAACCTCGAATAAGGGCAGGTGATAGTTGCCGAACTCGAGCTCCACCTCGCACATCTCTGCGATGCGCACCGTGTTGGCGAGGGCCTCGGGCGTGTCGGGGAACAGGGCCGCCATCTGGTCAGCGCTCGCCATATAGTAGGTATCACCCTGCATTCGCATGCGCTGCGGTTCGTTGACGGTCTTGCCCGTCTGGATGCACAGCAGCACATCATGAATGCTCGCATCCTCCCGGCGGGTGTAATGCACGTCATTCGTGGCGACGAGCGGCAGGTCCAGCTCGCGCGCCAACGTGACGATGTGGCCATTCGCGGCTGACAGCTCGGGTATAAAGTGCTCTTGCAGCTCCAAAAAGTAGCGGCCTTCGAACACATCACGGTACCAGCGCATGACGTCTCGCGCGTCGTCGATCCGGCCATCCCTGACCAGGCGAACGACCTCGGACGACCCACATCCAGACAGGACAATGATCCCATCAGAGTGCTCGGCCAACACCTCCTTGTCGACGCGGGGCTTGTAGTAGAAACCCTCCAACTGGGCGATGGTCGCCAAGGACATCAGGTTACGATAACCGGTATTGTTCTGGGCCAGCAGAACCACGTGGCTGTGTCGGCGGTCGCGTTGTGCGTCCCGGTCGGACCGTCCCCTGGCTGCGACGTAGCTCTCCATCCCGATAATGGGCTTGATGCCGACCGCTTTGCACGCCTTGTAGAACTGCACGGCACCGTACATCGCGCCGTGGTCGGTCAGAGCAACCGCTGGCATCCCAAGTTCAGCGCCACGCTCGGCCAGTTCGCGGCAACTGCTGAGGCCATCGAGCAGGGAGTACTCACTGTGGACGTGGAGGTGGACGAATTCGGTCATCGTTCCAGATTATACCACAGCGCAAAACAGAGTGCTAGTCTTTCCGGCGAAGATTAGCAGGTAAGCTGGGAAAAAGGGTTGTACAGGTGCAACGCACC
>CAYUIS010000002.1:68358-71813 GCA_964444825.1 uncultured Anaerolineales bacterium
TCCATACCAATAGCCAGCCTCCATTTGGAGGGAGGCGCTGCCCGATGGCCCGATGGCGGTCTGGGACATGGCGCCCTCAATGGCATAGCGGGCCGAGGCCATACGGTGGCCGCCGCCCGCCACTACGTCCCACGGGATGCGAAAGTTGGGCGAGGACCTGGCCAGGGCCAGGCCCGCCACCAACGTCATACAGAGCATGCTGAGCACCAGCACGGCTGCACGCTTTTTCATGGGTGTTCCTCCTTCACCCGGGGAGCACTAGCGCAGTGGCGCTAATGGAACCCGAACAGGACCCAGACCAGACCATCTGCATCCACAGCGTCCAGGGCCATACCGATGGGCGACCCGCTGGCCTGCTCGTTCACCCCGGTGGCCCCCAGGTAAACCGGGCTGCCGGCCTGGATGCGCGCCGCCGGGTCGGCCTTGACCTGGGCCGGGCCCTGCACAACGATGACCAGGTAGTCGCCGGGCGCGGCTGCGCCGCCGACCGGGCCAAACTGAGCGCCCGGCTCGAGATCATCGAGGCCGGCCTCAACGATGCTCATCGTGGTGCGGCCAGCGACGACGCCGAGGACAGTCTCCCCAGGCACAGCCGGGACCACCTTGATCACCGGGCTTTGCAGGCTCTTTATCTCCGCGTCCACACCGGCGGGGACGACGGCAGCGCCGGGCTGGAGGGAGCGCCCAGAGGTGTTGCGAGCCACGTAACGAACGGCGCAGCCGGTGCAGCCGCCATTGACATAGATGGGGTCGTCAAAGTAACCGGCGTACTGGCCGGATCCCGAGGTGAAACCGTAAAAGGCCCGTCCCTCTGCAGCCCGAGCGGTGACACCCGTAGAGGCATCACCCGTCCCAAAAGCCCAGCCAAAGACGCCATCGCCGCCACCATCCGCGTAGCCCTCGGCGTTGACGCCCCACCAGTCGTCACTCGATCCATCCTCGGAACGGGCCAGCAGGCCGTATCCATCGGTGGCCGTGATGGCAGCACCGTGCTCGACCCCTCTGATGATCATGCCGTGGGTGTCAACCGTGGCATCATCAGCCCCATCAATCCCGACGCCAGCTATGCCCGCCACCTGTACGCCGATCCCGATGCCATCGCCGAGGTTGCCCACGTTGAGCATGCCGGGATATTCGGTATCCGCCATCACCGTCCCTGCCATCACCGCTCCGTCGACCAGGCTCATGGCGTAGGGCGCTCCGGTGAGCGTCATACGCGGCTGCATCTCGCCATCACCGTTCACCTCCACGCCCAGCGTCAACTGGTCGGCAAAGATGCTTGGCGTGATGGGTTGGACCGATCCTAGAACGACGTTAAACAGGCCATTGGTGACGGTGACCGTCTGGGCTTCCTCCCACTCTAGAATGGGGTTGGGCACGCCGGGGCTATACAAACGAAAGGCTATGTCGTAGGTCCCCTCTGGCACGGGGTTGCCGGAAGGGTCGGTCAGGCGGCCCTGATAGGACAAAAGCGGCCGCAAGCAGCCACTCACTAGCACAGCCAAAAGCCCAAGGGCGAGAGACACCATATAGATCCGTTTTCTGTACACGATATCCTCCCTAAAACTTTAGTGTAAGCACTACACAACCAGGGCCAACGTGCCTGTCAAACGATAAGGATGCTGATGATCGTCCACATCTCAACACAGAGTGACGTGGAGAACGGAGAGATATGAAAAGATGGCCTGACCCGGCGCTCTCTGCACCCCCACAATGGAACCGACGCGAGATGCAACACACCCAAACCAGGTGCGTCGCATCTATTCAGGCCGGTCGGGGTAAAAGTCGACGACAGCCTGCTCGCCGACAAAAGAGAGCACGGCCACCCGTCCTCTGGCGGCTTGTGGCACCACTGACGTACCCGCGGTCTCGGCCACGGCCTGGGTGAGCGTCTCCAGAGACAGGGCTAGCCCGATCACGGTGCGTGATTCGGCCATCTGGAAGCGTATGCCGGAAGGGCCGTCGACCCAGATCTCCTGCGCCGGGTCCCACACCAGGAAATAGGGGGCAAAGTCGCCTACCGCGGGGTCATACAGAACGCCGACGACGGCATCGTCCCCCAGATCGGGGTTGACGCGCGCCGAGCCGGCCGGGCGGCCGGTGGTCACGTCGCCATCCAGGTCGAGCGCAAAAAGCCAGTCGGTGTAGGCCGGTGGGTTGGGAACCGGTTCGTAGAGCAAGACCCAGACGACGACCTCTCCCTGCCCGGGCCATCCAGTCAGTTCTTCCGGCAGTCCTCCCGTCGAGTCAACCGTCAACCGCAGATCGGGACGGACGCTGGCGGAGCGGATGTCAACACCGGCCGGCACGCCCTCCACGGCTGCCCCACCCTCGTAGGCCCGCACATCACCCTGGACGTCAGATGGCATCAGCGTCGGCACCGGCGTCGACGTGGGGGTCGGCGACGGAATAGGCGTGGGCGACGGAATCGGGGTCAGCGACGGGATCGGCGTCGGCGTGCAGGCGTGGACGTGCACGACCGCGTCCGTCATCTGCCTCGGCTTGCGCTGGATGGCGGTGATGACATAATCGTCTGGTTTGTCGTCGGCGACGAACTCGGCGAGGGGACCGCTCCCGGTGATGGCGCCCCCGGAGGCGCGCCACTCGATCTCTGCGCCATCCTCAAGGACACCCTCGACACGGAACTGGCTTCGATCCCCCTGGCACAGGGTGATCTCCTCCGGGCTGATGACCAGCGGAGGAAGTTGCGCTCCACCCCTCGTGCAGGCCCGCACCAAGGAGATCAACGCCACCACCACCACCACGACCATCATACCGACGGTGAACCAGAACATTATCACGCGCGTCTTTTCGTCCAGCATCAAGCCTCCCCAAACCGCATACGATGACAGGTGCAACGCACCGTTGTGGATCACGTGCGTTGCACCCTGGCACCGCCCGCGAGTATACCACAGCAGAGGTCTATGGTCAACGAAAGGTGCAACGCGCCCCAACCAGGCGCATCGCACCTTTGGAAAACAATTGGGACTAGGTCGCACCGCCGGCCGCCACGTTCTTGTCCATCATGGCTCTCAAGCGGCGATACTCGTTCGATCTGGCGTAGCTGGTCAACTCCTCGATACGCCGGATCGTCATCGGATGGGTCGTCAGCATCTCGCCCAACTCGCCCAGGATGTGGTCGTCCTCCGCCTCGATGCGCCTAAAGGCCCGTTCAAGCTCGGCCCGCGTCCGGGCGTCGGCGCCCGCTGCCAGCTTGACCAGGGCGGACACGGCCTTGCGAGGATCACCACAGGCCAGCAGCCCGGCTCTATCGGCCGAGAACTCGCAGGCCCGATTCCACCACAGGAAGGCCATCGCCAGGACAGCGGATGCCACAAATGGGCTGGGGATACCGGCCATACCTCCCACGAGGGAGTTGAGTCTCGTATGACCCAGGCGAACGTGGCCCAGCTCGTGGCCCAGGATGAATCGCATCTCGTCGGCGTCCATCACCT
>CAYUIS010000003.1:0-69836 GCA_964444825.1 uncultured Anaerolineales bacterium
TTGCGCGCCACCTCGTCCACTGTGCCATCGGCCCGGGTGCCGCTATAGTTGCCGACGACGATGTTATAGTTGCCGGCGATGTTAAAGTTGACCTCCTGTGCGCTGGAAGCGACGTTGTCCTGGATCAGGTTGTTGTTGCCGACTGTGCGGATGCTGGCATAGTTAGCCCGATCAGGATCATCGTTGATATAGTGGATGCTTTCGCCGTCGTCGCTCAGACCGGCCCAACAATCGGCGATGATGTTCCGATCGGTCACGGCGGCGATATCGCCCTCCTGCACCGCCAGGCCGTATGCGGCGTTGTTGTCCTCCCCGGCGATCTCTCCCAGGCGGATGTCGCCGCCCTTGACGATGATCTTGGGACCATCGCTCCGCCCGCCAGGCTGCGACGTGCCGCTGATGACCACCTGGCCCTCCTGAATGTAGGGCAGGTCCGCCGTCAAGTCTATCTTCCAGGCATCCACGCCTCCCAGATAACCGGTGTCGGTCATCGGGATGTCGAACCGGATAAGCACGGGGCGCGGCGTATACTCAGAGTTTGCCTCCACGATCGCCCGGCGCAACGTGCATTCGCCATCCGGCGCGGGAGCCGGCGGGCCGAACAAGTCCTCATAACAGGTGTAGCTGGGGCTGGTGTCAAGATCTGCCGCCGTCGTGACGGTGATGACCGTCGCATACGTGGGCGGCGGCTCCGGCGCGGGCAGATACGTGACCGGCGGCACCGTCTCCGGCCCCGTCAGGGTCGGCGTCGGTGGGGGTACGGGCGGCGTGACGCCGTCGGGATAGAGCTGCGAGAAATCGCTGGTCGTGCCAACCTCAAAGTTCGGGATCTGCCCAAAGTCCGACGTCGTGCTCGCCGTGCGCAGCCCCTCCGTGGCGTTCAGCGGGGCCGGGAGCTCGGCACTCCAACTGCCATCTGCCGTCGTCGTCACGACGTCGAGCGATTGCAGGGCCTCCACGTCGTCGTCGCCGTCGTCCAGGAACAGCTCCACAGTGCAGTAGGGGCAGGGGCTACCCGCGCCGCTGGTGCCGGCGACGGTCGTGCCCGTGATGCCCGTGACGTGAGCGGGGACATAACTCGTCCACTCAGGGGGCACATTTGGGCCGAACTCGATGGCCGAGGGCACATCCTTGAGCGTGTTCCCCCGCAGCGTGACCGCGTCCAGCGAGATGCCACTGCCAAAGATGCCAAAGGCATACAGGCCGGTGTTCACGATCTCGTTGTCGATGAAGCGATTGAAACGGTTGGCCACATAGATGCCGACGCCGCAGACACCGACCTCGGTGCCCACCGAGTCCTTACCGATCCGGTTGTTCTGGATCGTATTCCCATAACCCGTCACCTCCACCGCGTCGGGCGGGCTGACCTCGGGGTCAGGGCTGGCGAATAACATTCCGGCGATCACATTGTCCGCCACCCAGTTGTCGTTTCCGCTAACGTGGATGCCATCGCCTGTGAACCAGTTGTAGTAAAAGGCGTCGGGCTTGCATTTGCGGTGGAACGCGACTTCCGGCACCGTACCGTCGGCGGCGGTGCCGACATAGTTGCCGGTGACCGTGTTCTCGTTCCCCGCGACGCCCAGGCTAACGATGCGGGCGCTGGCCGTGGCATTGTTCCGGATCAGGTTATTGCTCCCGCTGGCGCGGATGCCGGCATAGTTCGACCTCGTCGGGTCGTCATCTATGTAGTGAATATACTCGCCCTCATCGGTCAGGCCGGCCCAGCAGTCCTCGATGATGTTCCAGTCGGTCACGGCGGCGATCTCGCCCTCCTGAACCGCCACGCCAGATACGGCGTTGTTGTCGTGGCCCGCGATCTCGCCCAGGCGGATGTTGCCTCCCTTGACGACGATCTTGGGACCATCACTCCGCCCGCCGGGCTGGCTTTCGCCATTAATCACGACCTTCCCACCTTTGATGTAGGGCAGGTCATCCAGGAGTTCGATCTTCCAGATACCCACAGTACCGTTGTAACCATCATCGCTGGTTGGGATGTCAAAGTTGATGAGCACCGGACGGGGCACATCTAGCACGCTCGCTTCCACCAGGGCCCGGCGCAGCGTGCAGATACCATCGGGTGCCGGGCCGGGCGGCCCGCTGTAGTCGCCCACACAGGTATAGCTGGGACTGGTGTCCAGGTCCTCCGTCGTGGTCACGGTGAGCACGGTGGCGTACGTGATCGGTCGGGTCGGCGTCAGCGGCGGCGTGGGTGTGGGGTAGATCGGTGGCGGGGTTGGGGTTGGCGTGGGGGGCGGATCGGGTGGCGTCACACCCACCGGGTAGAGGTCAGAGAACTTGCTCGTCGTGCCTGCCAACCGGTCACCGATTTGGTTGTTCGTCACGCTGGTGCTGTTGGTACGCAATCCCTGGGTTGGTGCCAGGGTGATGCCAATGTCCACGGACCAGTTGCCACTGGCGTCGGCCGTAGTGGTGATCACCGATTCCAGCGCCTCGACAGCCTCGTCGCCGTCGTCCAGGAATAGCTCGACGATGCAATCGACGCACGGGCTGCCATCGCCCTCCGTGCCAGAGACCGTGGTGCCGACTATGCCCGTGATCTCGGCCGGTTTGAAAGCCTTCCAGTCATAGGGGAACGGCGGCGAAGGGCCAAACTCCAGGGCCGAGGGGACGTTCTTGGCGACGTTGCCCCGCAGCGTGATCGCGTCGATGGTGTAGGTGCTGCCGTACAGCCCCATCGCGGCCCCGCCGCTGTTGACGATGACGTTGTCCACGAACTGGTTCGACTCGCCGCTGATGTACATCCCCATACCGCAGATCCACTTCTCTTCACCGGCGGCGTCTTTGCCCAGGTAGTTGTTCTGAACTACGTTGTAGCTGCCGAGCACTTCCATCCCGTAGGGCGGGGTCGTGTCCTTGTCCAGGCTGGCGAACAGCATACCCACGATGACGTTCCGTTCCGCCGTCGTCGGGCCGCCGACCTGGTTGTGGTCGCCGCTGACACGGATGCCATCGCCCGTGAACCAGTTGTTATAGACAGCGTCCGCGTGGCAGCGCCGGTTCTCGGCCACGTCGGCCACGGTGCCGTCGGCGTTCGTGCCGATATAGTTTCCGACGATCGTATTATAGTCGCCCTCAACGACGATGCTCTCACCCCTGGCGGACGCGACGACGTTGTCCTTTATGACGTTGTTGTCACTGCCGCCGCCGATGTTCGCATAGTTGGCCCTGGTGGGATCGTCGTCGATATAGTAGATGGCCGAGCCGTCATCCGTCAACCCAACCCAGTTGTCCTCCACGACGTTGTTATCCCCGATGAGCGAGATCTCGCCCTCCTGGATTGCCAGGCCCAGGGCCATATTGTCGTCGTGATATTGGGTCTCGCCCAGCTTGATGCTGCCGCCGTTGATGATGATCTTGGGACCGTCGCTCCGTCCGCCGATCTCGCCCTGGGTTTCCCCATCCACGATGACCTGACCACCCTCGATGTAGGGCAAATCCTCAATCAACTCGATCTTCCATACATCCAGGGTTCCGTTGTAGCTATCATCACCGCCAGCAATGTTGAATTTGATGAGAATCGGTCTCCCGCCCACCAGTGCGCTGGCCTCCACGATAGCCCGGCGCAACGTACAGACGCCGTCGGGCGCCGGTGCGGGAGGACCGGAGGGGTCGCTGTAGCAGGTATAGCTAAGGCTGTTGTCCAGGTCTGCACCACTGGTGACGGTGATGACCGTCGTCGGTGTATACGTTGCCCGTGCGAACACGGCGGGCGCCTCAGCGCCAGGAGCCGGGGGGACGCTCATCTCGCTCAAAGAAGTAGAGCCCTGGGCCACAGCCACGATTCCACCCGACAGCAACAGGGCGAACAGAGTGACCAATCCTATACACCACAGCTTACGATTCATTCTAGCTCTCCTTTCACTCATTGCGGCAATCGTGCGACGCACGATTTAATCTTGGATCAGAGACAACACCTGGTCACATCCTGAGAGTCTGCTGTATAGCTCCCCCTTCCATCCCATCCCGAACCGCTATGATGGGTGCAGAGTTTTGAGGTAGACATGTGGGATACTGCTATTGTATTGCATCTGCCCGTTTGTGCAACACCAGGCAGCCCTTCATGCCTCCCGTTTCGCACCGTTCAGCCGGGCGAACTCGTCGGCCATTTGGTCATTGGCAAACAAGAACTCAATCCTGTCGCCAACCAGGCTGACCTTGAGACCCAGGTGGCTTCCTCGCGACATGTCGGCCATAGACCCGGCCGATCGAGACATCACTTTGCGGAACAGCTCCCTGCCGCCCCACGCCAGCCCACACGCGACCAATGCCAGGAAAACCAGGAGCCCCGTTGGGGGATTCCGATTGATACTGGTGGTGACGCCAAACAGCACGCAGCAGCTTGTGAGCAAGACGGTCACAAACCCCACCGTCAGGACCCTGGCGTTGCGCTTGGATTCGCGGGCGTGTGCGGCGCAGTATGGCACGTCGACGGTCGCAAATCGCCTGCGCCGTCTTTGTCCGGCGCTCACCGTCTGACGGAGTGTCACCTCTTTGGGTGCGCCACAGTAAATGCACTTTTCGGGAAACAGTACCTGGTACTTGCCGTCAACGACTGGAATACTGACCGTTTTCACCCTCGTTACCTCCTTTCACACCGCACCCGGCCATTCTAGATTTAGCCGGAGCATAATCTGCGTCTAGTCCACAACTTCCTCTAGACGGATGTTGACGTTGGTGCTTCCGCCCAAGTCCACGCCCTGGATCACGAGTTCCTTGCCGTTTGGCCAGCCGGTAAAGACCATACTGAAACCCTCGTCCTCAATCGCTGTGAGGATCTCGTACTCGGTCAGATCCCGTTCGGCGAACGCCTGGCGGTAGAATTCGACGACCTTGTCCATACTGAGGCTGGTTTGAAAGTTCACCATCTCCTCCCCACCCCCACCGGAAAAGTTCTGCACGTCGTCCGGCAGAGGAAAAACAGTATCATAATCAGACTGCTCGACAGGCGCTGGGGTCGATTCCGGCGCGGCGAGCGTCTCTGTCGCCTGGTTCGCGGGTGGGACCGCGGGCTCTTCCTCGGTCGCACTCCCTCCTCCGCCACAGGCGAGCGTGACCAGCAACAAACCCAACAGTGAAACGATCGGTATCAGTCTGCGGCTCATTAGAGATCCTCCTTGGTTGCGTCAGATTTGTCGTGCAAGATGTCAAGATCTATCCGTAAATTCGCTCAAATCCCCGTCTCGGGGGGGGCTAGAGCAGTTGTAGGATAGGTCCATAGATAAGTCACTTGTCACGCAGTACCAGCGGCAGGTAAAGGAAGGTCCTGTCGATGACAGTGATGACCACGCTGTCCGGTGCACCTGCCAGGCCCCTCGAGTCGGTGACAACGAGCGTAAACGTGAGGACGGTCGCCGTGCCAGGGGCCGTAAAAGTGGTGCGGCTGATCATGGTGCTGTTCAGCACCACCGATGGTGTGCCGCCGGTCTGCGCCCAGCCGTATGTGAGCGGCAGGTCGTCATCGAGATCGGTGCTGTTGCTGCCGTCCAGCGTGACGGTCGTGCTGACGACGACACTCTGATCGCTCCCGGCATCAGCTACCGGTGGCTCGTTCGGCTCCGGCTCCACCGTGATGGTAAAGGCCTGCGTCGCGCTATCCTCCCCATCCGTGACGTGCAGGACGACGGGCACCTCGCCCGTGACGACCGGCGTGCCGGCGAGCATGGCAGTCCGAGTCGTGAGCTGGGTGAGCGCGAGCCAGGTATCAGAGACCGGCGCTGTGATGGTCAACGCGTCGCCGATGTCAGCGTCGGCAGCAGTGATGGAATAGGTATAGGGAACATTGACAAAGCCGACGCCGACGGGATCGCTCGTGAACTCTGGCGGGCTGTTCACACCGACAGACAGCACAAAAGCATCGTAGGCGGAGGAGGTGTCATCGTACACCGTGATGGTGATGATGGCCGTCCCCGTCATCCCCGTCGTCGGGGTGACAGTCACGGTACGACCCGTGCCGCTGCCGCCAAAAACAATGTTCACTGTCGGCACCAGCATCGGGTTCGACGAAGCATCATCCACCATAAGCATCCCCAGGGGAGTGTCCACGTCACCCACTGTGAAGGTGATCGGCCCAATAGGAACATCCATATCGGTGCGCTGGTTGAGGATGTTGGATATCGTGGGCGTGTCGTCGTCAGCAGCGACCTTGACAGATACCTGAGCGGTATCAGTCAGGTTGCCGCTGTCCGCAACGGTGATCTCAAAAACGTCTATATAGTTGGCCGTACGGTTGGTCGCCGTATAGACCCACGCGCCCGTCATCGCGCCTACGCTGGCCGCGCCGAAGGTCGGCGGCCTGGTGATGCTGTAGCCCAAGGGGTCGCCGTTGGCGTCGCTTGCCACGATAACACCGCTGGCGTTGACGTCGTCCTCGTCTATGCTGGCCGTGCTATCCTCCGCGATCGGCGCGACGTTGGCCACCGCCACTCCGGCTTCGCCGGTATTGTTCGCCAGATCGACCTCCTGTCTGATCCCAGCGATGCTGGCGGTGTTGGTGAAGACGCTGGCGGAGAGCCCCTCGCGTAGCAGACCGGTGACGGTGATGACGCCGCCAGCCCCAAAGCTCAGGTCTTGGATACTCCAGGTGTAGGCGATGCCAGGTACAGCCGTAGCCATCGCCCCGGTGTAGGTGTAGCTGGTGTTGGTCAGCGTGACGGCCACCGCATCGGCGATGACTACGCCGGTGGCCGTGGTGTGACCGTCGTTGCTGAACGCCAACGTGTAGGTGATGTTCGTTCCAGGCGACACGGGGGTATCAGGCACGGCCCTCTTGCGCAGGACAAGATCCGGCCTGCCGTCCAGCGCCCACAGCTCATGGTTGTGGAATCCATCATCGGCGCTGAAGAAGAGCGTGTCCCCCAACACGGTCAGCTCGTCCGGATACGAATCGGAATCGGGACCTCCCGGCTCGATATCCGCGACTTGGACGGTGCCCACCTCCGTCCCGTCGCTCTTCCACAACTCATTCCCACTCACGTTATCATCAGCGATGAAAAAGAGCGTATCGCCAAACGCGATCAGATGGTCCGGGTTCGAGGTACTGGTCCCCGAATAGATATCCTTGACCCGCACCGTGCCCGTCGGCGTCCCATCGGTCTTCCACAACTCATCCCCGCTGGTGTCATCGGCGGCGGCAAAGTAGAGCGTGTCGCCGACAACGATCAGACGGACCGGGTCCGAGCCACTGGTCCCCGAATAGATATCCTTGACCCGCACCGTGCCCGTCGGTGTCCCATCGCTCTTCCACAACTCGTCCCCAGCACTGCCATCCGCGGCGCCGAAGAAGAGCATATCCTTAAACACGGTCAAGCACTTTGGTTCCGAACCGCTGGTCCCAGAGTAGATGTCTTTGACCATCACCGTGCCCGTCGGCGTCCCGTCGCTGCGCCACAGCTCTGCATAACTGTTTTCATCCCCGGCGCTAAAGAAAAGTGTGTCGCTGAACACAGTCAAGTACTGTGGGTCCGAACCGCCGGTCCCCGAGTAGATATCCTTGACCATCACCGTGCCTGTCGGCGTCCCGTCGCTCCGCCACAACTCCCCCCCACTGTCATCCTCGGCGCTGAAGAAGAGCTCATCGCCGAACACGATCAGGTACTGCGGGTACGAATCGTTCGTACCTGAGTAGATGTCCTTGACCAGCATCGTGCCCGTCGGTGTGCCATCGCTCTTCCACAGCTCCTTCCCGTTGACGGCGTCGGTAGCGGCGAACAAGAGCGTGTCGCCAAACACAACCAGGTTCTCCGGACTCGAACTGTCGGTCCCCGAGTAGATATCTTTGACCATCACCGTGCCCGTCGGCGTCCCATCGCTTTTCCATAACTCGTATCCACTGGCGTCATCGCCAGCGCCGAAGAAGAGCACATCGCCGAGCACCGTCAAGTACTCTGGACCCGAACCGTCGAACCCCGGGGCGATATCCGCGACCTGCACCGTGCCCGTCGGCGTCCCGTCGCTCCGCCACAACTCCTGTCCGCTGACGCCATCACTGGCGCCAAAGAAAAGCATATCGTCCAGCACGGTCAGACCTTGCGGACTCGAACTGTCAGTGTCCAGGTTGATGTCCTTGATCCGCATCGTGCCCGTGGGTGTGCCATCGCTCCTCCATAGCTCATACCCGCTGCTCCTATCAGCGGCGCTGAAAAAGAGCGCATCACTGAACACAATCGTGTGCTGGAGCGGATACGAACCGTGAGTTCCCGGGTTGATGTCTCTGACCATCGTCGTGCCCGTCGGCGTGCCATCGCTCTTCCATAACTCATCCCCGTTGACGTTTTCGTTGGCGCGGAAGAAGAGCGTGTCGCTGAATACAGTCAGATTCCTCGGATACGAACCATCAGTCCCCGAGTAGATGTCCTTGACCTGCACGGTGCCTGTCGGTGTTCCGTCGCTCTTCCACAACTCGTACCCGCTGAGCCCATCGCTGGCGTGGAATAGGAGCAAATCGCCCAACGCGGTCAAATACTGCGGCGCTGAATCGCTCGTTCCCGAGTAGATATCCTTGACCCGCACGGTGCCCGCCTCCGTCCCATCGCTCTTCCACAACTCGTCCCCGCTCGTCCCATCATCGGCCCGAAAGAAGAGTGTATCGCCGACGACGGTCAATTCCTGCGGGTAGGAAGGGGCAAAAGCTGTCGTGGCGTTGATGTCCTTGACCAGTTCCGTGCCCGCCGGGGTGCCGTCGCTTTTCCATAGCTCTATCCCGCCGCTGCTGCTACCGCCATTGGCCCGGAAGAAGAGCGTGTCGCTGAACACAGCCAGATACATCGGGCTGAAGTGGGCAGGCCCCGGATAGAAGTCGCCGACCCGAACCGTGCCTGCGAGCGTTCCGTCGCTCCTCCACAGCTCTTCCCCGTGGCTACCGTCATCGGCATTGAAGAAAAGCGTGCCGCTGAACACGGTCAGATACTTGGGGAACGACCCGTTGGTGCCTGTGTAGATATCCCTGACCCGCACCGTACCCGTCGGCGTGCCATCGCTCTTCCACAGTTCCTTCCCGCTGTTGCCGTCAGTGGCGGCGAAGAAGAGCGTGCCGCTGAACACGGTCAGATAGTCCAGCGACGAGCTACCAGTCCCTGTATAGATATCCCTGACCCGCACCGTGCCTGTCGGCGTGCCATCGCTCTTCCACAGCTCTTTCCCATAATCGCCGTCATCGGCAGCGAAGAATAGTGTGTTGCTCATCACAGTCAGGTGTGCAGGGTTCGAATTACCGGTCCCCGTGTAGATATCTTTGACCAGCAACGTGCCCGCCGGCGTGCCATCGCTCTTCCACAATTCTGCCCCATGGCTGCCGTCATCAGCTTGGAAGAAGAACGTGTCACCAAGTCTGGCAAAGTATTTAGGGCTTGATCCCAGGGTGCTGGTGTTGATATCGAGGACTTGATAGGGCTCTGGAGGCGCGGCCCGGGCTATCTTCACTCCCAGAACCAGCACCAGTGTCGCCCCTATCCCGATGATCGAAGCCAGCGCTATCCGACCCGACCTCCAGGTCCATCGAGCGGATGTTTCGCTTTGAAGTATGTCGGTCATCTTCCTCCTTCCTCTCCTCGCGTATGCGTATCGTCTTCTGACCGAGGTTGACACCCGGTCTGAGTCCAAAGAAAGTCGATCAGACTCTCCAGACAGTCGAACCCCCGGCGTTCGCCGCTGCCAGGGCTCTCGAGCGACGCCCGCCAGACCTGCTCGCTGCCGTCGCTCGTCTGCCATAGGCGCAGCAGATATGATAGATATCGTTGTCGTTCCTCGGTCATAGTAGCCCCCGGGCAGGAATCAACCCACCAGTTCCAGTGCTAGTAAGTATACCCACCTATCGTCAAAGAAACGTCAAAAGCGTTGCGTACAAAGCCCAACAGGGGTATAATTCTCCCAACTACGCTCGTACGGAAAAACAATGACCCGGCTTTCACTCTCCCTGCTCGGCCCTTTCCGCATCACTTTGGACAACGTGCCTGTGACCGACTTTGCCACCGACAAAGTACGGGCATTGCTGGCCTATCTGGCCGTCGAGGCGGACCACCCCCACCGCCGGGATGTCCTGGCTGGCCTGCTGTGGCCGGATCAACCCCAGCGCCGGGCGCGCCACAACCTGCGTCAGGCGCTTTCCAACCTGCGCCAAGCCCTCGGTGATCAAGAAAACGACAGGGAGCCATTCCTTCTGGTCACCCGCCAGACGGTCCAGTTCAACCCCAATAGCGACTATTGGCTCGACGTCGCCGCCTTCACCGCGCTGAGCACCACTTGCAGGAAGCACCGCCACCGCCGCCTGGGTAACTGTGTGCCCTGTATCCGCAGAATGACGCAGATGGCTGATCTGTACGGCGGCAGCTTGTTGGAACAGTTCTTTATCAGCGACAGCAGCATCTTTGAGGAATGGGCTACCCTGCAACGAGAATGGCTTAATCGCGAGGTCATGGAGGCGCTCTATCACCTGACCAACCACCACGAACGGCGCGGCGACTATGCACAGGCACGGGCGTACGCCCAACGACAGGTGCAGCTTGAACCCTGGCGAGAGGAAGCCCACCGACAATTAATGCGCCTGCTGGCGCTTGATGGCCAACGGAGCGCAGCATTGGCCCAGTATCAGACGTGCCGCTGCACATTGGCCAAGGAGCTAAACGTCGAGCCGACGACCGAGACCACGACACTGGTCGAACAGATTCGAGCAGAAGAAGAGTTGCGCTCCAAACCCCCGCCGCACCATCTGCCCACCTCACCTATCCCCTTTGTCGGTCGCAAAGAGGAACTGGCCGAACTCGCTGATCTGTTGGCGGATCCTGATTGCCGGCTCGTGAGTCTCATCGGCCCTGGCGGCATCGGCAAGACCCGCCTGGCGCTTCAGACAGCGGCCGACCACGTCGGGGCCTTTGCCCATGGCGTCCACTACATACCGCTCGCTTCCATCACCTCGCCCGATTTTCTCACTTCCGCTATGGTAAGCGCTATTGGAATCCCCCCTTACAGCACCCGGAATCCACAAGAATTGCTCCAAAGCTACCTGCACAACAAGGAGATGTTGCTCGTGCTGGACAACATGGAGCACCTCATAGATGGGAGTCTGGTGCTGACCGACATACTTCAGCGCGTGCCGGGTGTAGTGATCCTGGTCACCTCCAGGGAAAGGCTTAACTTGCAGGAAGAACAGGTCTACGAGGTTGGGGGACTGGTGTATCCGGAGGGCGAAACGACCGGAGTCGAGTCCTACAGCGCGATCGACCTGTTCGAGCAATGCGCGCGGAGAGCTGATCGCCACTTTTCGATCGGAAAGGCGGAAATGGTGCACACCGTGCGAATCTGCCAGATGGTCGAGGGGATGCCATTGGGCGTAGAACTGGCCGCGGCCTGGGTGCGAGCGCGCTCCTGCGAAGAGATCGCCCGGGAGGTCGAACACAATCTCGACGTTCTTACGACCCGTCTGCGTGATGTGCCCAAACGGCACCGGAGTGTGCGGGCAACATTTGAATACTCTTGGCAGTTGCTGGCAGAAGCAGAGAGAAGCCTTCTCACCAGATTATCCGTATTCCAGGGGGGATTCCACCCACAGGCAGCCGCCCGCGTGGCTGGAGCATCTCCGACCACGTTGTCAAATCTGCTGGACAAGTCCTTGATCCGCCGCATCTCATCCGAGCGGTATGATATGCACAATTTGCTGAGGCAGTTTGCGGCTGATAAGCTTAAAACCACCCCCCAAGAACTTACCAGAACACAGAGAGAATATGCGCGCCATTTTGCCTCCTTTCTGGAGCAGCAAGCGGAGCATTTGAGGGGACCAGGACAGAAACAGGCACTTGTACAGATCGGCCTGGAGATCGAAAACGCGCGCCAGATGTGGAAAATGGCCATAGCCCAGGGTAGTGATGACCTGATCGAGCAGTCCCTGGACAGCCTCTACTATTTCTATATGGTTCAGTGCCGCTATCAGGAGGGAATAGATCTTTTTGACCTGGCTATCGCCAGGTGGGGCGAAGACTCAGGAAAGGAAGGCGTTTTTGGCAAGGCTCTATCTCGCCAAGGAGCCCTCCATCGGCGTTGGGGTCACTATCATCAGGCCAGAGCTGGGTTGGAGAGAAGCCTGAGGATCTTTGAGCGGTTGGAGAACCACACAGAGCAAGGTTTCTGCCTGGTTAACCTGGCGGACGTGATGCGCGGCCAGGGCAGATACGAGGAGGCAGAACAACTGGCCCAGAGAAGCCTGGCGCTTTCTAGACAGACCGGGGATAGCTGGGGCACCGCTCGCTCGCTCTACCTGCTTGGGTTGGTGCGATATCGAGCCGGGGACATAGACCAAGCGGAGACACTCCTTGCAGAAAGCTTGACCCTTGCACGTACGAATGGCAGCCAGCGCCTTATCATGCTGCCTCTGAATATGCTAGGTGACGTCGCCTGCCACCGAGGAGACTATGCCAAAGCACAAATCGTGTTTGAGGAATGCCTGGCCCTGAGCCGTGAACTTGGCGATCTATTCAACGTCGCCATCCACCTCAACAACCTGGGCACCGTACTACACACCTGTGAGGCGTATGAGGAGGCCAAGGGCACCTATCAAGAGAGCCTCGAGATCTGCCAAGAGATCGGTGACCAAAGGGGGCAGGCCATCGCGTTGAGCAACCTGGGTGAGGTGGTTTTCGCACTCGGCGCGCATCGTGAGGCAATGGCGTACTACCAGCGAGCCTTGTCAATGGGGCGCGACGCCGACGACCACTGGACGGTTTTAGCGTGTCTGAACAACCTAGGGGAGACGGCGTGCGCACTGGAAAACTATGAGGAAGCCAATGCTTGCTTCACTGAGGCGCTCAGAATCGCCTCAGAAACCCAGACGCTGGTGATATTGCTAAAGACCATGGTCAATCTGGCCGTACTGTATGCCAGACAGGGTCAAACAGACCGGGCCGCGGCATTGCTCGCCCTGGCGCGCCGTCACCCTGCTTGCGAGCAATCGGATCACGAGAAGGCCAAACGCTTACTAGAAGAGATGGGCTTGACTTTGCCGGATGGTACCCCCTCGCCTCTGGATGACGTGATCGCCGAGATACTCACGGGCACCTCCAGGCAAACGTCCGATTCGAACCCCTGATCCCTAATCCCTGATACCCGATACCCGCCCCCACCATTTCAGCTCTCTGCCTCCGCAGCCAACGCCTCCCGATCAAGGAGAATGATACGCTGTCGATCCATCTTCAGCAGGCCGGCATCCGCAAAGGCTCGCAACGTGCGCCCCACCATATCCCGTACTGTCCCAACGTGAGCGGCGATCTCCTCCTGTGTCCAGCGCTGCGTAATCTTGTCTTCTTCGGCACGTTCCAAAAGGAAACGGGCCAGTCGTCCCCGCACCGTGCGCAGCGCCAGATCCTCGACCAAACCGGTCAGGTGATCCAATCGGTCAGCGAAATCTCGGAGGATAACCAGCGCCAATTCTCCACACTCACTCACCAGGCGACGAAAATCATCCCGCCTGATCGCGTAGAGGATACTTGCGGTGATGGACTCGGCAGTGGCATGATTGACACCATCGGGCTGAAACGGTGGCACCGTATTGAACGTCTGCCCCGCCCCTAGCCTCGCCAGCACCTGCTCCCTCCCCCCTGGCGAAAGACGGTAGATCCGCACCTCACCCTCTGCAACGAAAAAGACGGCCTCGCAGGGATCTCCCTCAAAGATAATGGTCTCACCCGGGCCGTGGACACTGGTATACGCGACGCGACACATTCGACCTAACGCTTCCTCCGAGAGATCGGCAAACAGGGCGATACGACGCAGGGCCTCAGGTGTAGGATTCATTGTCTTGCCATTGTAGCCCAAACCGCACCAGCGTCAAGAAGTGGTTCTCAATTGGGTCGCGATCGACGCCAGAATTGACAATCTGCCAGTCTATCCCTTGCGACAACGAGGTTTCTCTAGTATACTTCTTCCAGCAGGAAGGGCGATGCTTGACACGCGGCATCAACCCTGTTATAATCGCTATAAGTTTAGAGGCATTACAAATAAACCTATGACGTCTCTTGAGTCCCTGTGCGCACAACTTAAAGCTCACGGCCGCCGGGTGACCCCCCAGCGCCGGGCCATCATCCAGGTTTTGCTGGATGATGGGACACACGTCACTGCTGACCGCGTCTATACACAGGCACGGGATGTGATGCCCGATTTATCCCCTGCCACGGTCTACAACACGCTCCACGAGTTGGCAGAGATGGGCATGCTGATGGAGTTGGACCTAGGGCTCGGCGAGCGCCGCTACGACATCCTGACGGCGGACCACGCTCACCTGGTCTGCCTCGAGTGCGGGCGCATTGAGGATGTGCCGTATGATTCTGGTACACTGGAGCTTTTGCCCGAGTATGCTTGCGGGTTCAAAGTTCTAGATCACAGAGTCACCTTTCGTGGTTACTGCCCCAAATGTGCTGTCCTCAAGGACAGGGAAAACTAGCGTGGGGCGTATAACACATCTTTGAGGAGGAAACGACAATGGATAAGTGGGAATGCCTGGTATGTGGATACATCTACGACCCGGCCGAGGGCGACCCTGACGCTGGCATTGAGCCTGGCACAACCTTCGAGGCACTGCCAGACGACTGGGTCTGCCCCGACTGCGGTGCAGGCAAAGACATGTTTGAGAAAGTGGAGTAACCGGATTGATGTTGTATGTGGGGCAGGCTTTCCAGCTTGCCTATGTGGCGAATTGAAAAGCCCGCCCCACCCTCATCTCGCAACTTGAACAAGCTTATGAAGCACGTCATCGTTGGCAACGGCGTCGCGGGCGTTACGGCAGCTCAAAGCATCAGCCGAGCCGATCCCACGGCCAAAATACACATCTTTGGCGAGGAGCCCCATCTCTACTACCGCCGTCCCCTACTGTGGGAGTTTATCGCCGGTCAGATCGAGCAGGACGATGTCTACTTTCGGCCTGCCGATTGGTACGCCGAGCGCGGTATTCACCTCCATATGGGGATCAGAGCGACGGTGCTTGTCCCCTTGGAACATCGCCTGACCCTATCAGACGGGACGACGGTGACGTACGATCGATTGCTGCTGGCAACAGGTGGGCGCCCCTTTGTGCCCTCGTGTCAGGGAACGGGCAAGCAAGGCGTCTTTACCTTGCGCACGCTTGATGATGCCCTGGCGATCAAGGCATACGCACAGAGGGTCTCCGCAGCAGTGGTCATCGGAGGAGGACTGCTGGGACTGGAAACGGCGCGGGCATTGCGCACTGCCGGTCTGGACGTGACGGTCGTCGAGTTCGCCCCCCACCTGCTGCCGCGCCAACTGGATGCCGAGGGAGCGGAGGTCCTGCAATCCCTGCTGGAAGCGCAGGGATTGCAGATTATCACGGGCGGCGCAATACAGGCCGTCCACGGAGATGAGCGCGCCGACTGCATCTGGCTTCAAGACGAGCGTGTGGTGCCAGGAGAGCTAGTGATCTTTTCAACTGGCATCCGGTCAGAAGTTGCGCTGGCCCAGGCGGCAGGGCTAGAAGTCAAGCGCGGCGTCGTGGTAG
Source organism: uncultured Anaerolineales bacterium (assembly GCA_964444825.1). Lineage (GTDB taxonomy): Bacteria > Chloroflexota > Anaerolineae > B4-G1 > B4-G1 > CAYUIS01. The sequence continues at coordinate 15,512 of CAYUIS010000003.1, forward strand.
ACAAGCAGCTACAGACAAGCGCGGAGGATGTTCTCGCAGCGGGGGATGCCGCCGAGTTCGAGGGACGGGTCTACGGGATCATCCCGCCCGCCATCGAGCAGGCTAGAGTCGCAGCAGCCAATATGGTCGCGCCAGGAAGTGCCACCTACACTGGCACACTGCCCGCCACCACGCTCAAGGTCGCCGGCGCAGAGTTGACCTCTTTGGGAGAATCCATCGTCGATACGAATGAGGCCGTCCAATTGCGGCACACAGACTTCCCAGGTGGGCATTACCGCAAGTTCGTTCTGCGCGAGGGACGCGTCGTTGGCGCAATTCTGCTCAACGACAACGAGCGTGTCAGGCCCATCACCCAACTCATCGAGCAGGGTGTGGACGTCTCAGCCAATTCTGATCACCTGTTGGACGACGACTTTGACCTGAAATCACTGCTACAGGCCAGCTAGGAACTGGCTAATCCCAAAGAACATATTCATTGAGGAGGTGCACTTGAATGCAGAAAATGACCAAGGATAATCTGGAAGCAGCGTTCGCTGGTGAGAGCCAGGCGCACATAAAGTACCTGATCTTTGCCGATAAGGCGGAGAAGGAAGGTTTCGCCAACGTGGCCCGCCTGTTCCGCGCCACCTCTTACGCCGAGCAAGTACACGCCACCAGCCACTTTAGGACGTTGAAGGGCGTGGGCAAGACGGCGGACAACCTGGGCGCCGCCATCGGCGGTGAGACCTACGAGGTGGAGGAGATGTATCCTGCCTTCATAGCCATGGCCAAAGAACAGCAGGAAAAGGCCGCCGTCCGGTCTAACGAGTGGGCGATGGAGGCGGAGAAAGTGCATGCGGCCCTGTACGGCAGGGCCAAGTCCTCGGTGGAGGCAGAGAACGACACGGATATCGGTCAGGTTTACGTCTGCTCCGTCTGCGGATGGACTGGAGAGGGCGAACCCCCCGACGAGTGTCCCTTGTGCAAAGCCAAGAAGGAGAATTTCGTCGCCTTTTAACCAGTCACTGGCCTACACGACTGGTGGGGCACCCAGATAGCCGCACTGGCTCCCGGGCATTCTTCATATAAGGAGAACAACCTATGGCTAAAGAAACGGATTCCTGTGTACAGGCAGCGGCAGGGCCCTTGATGCCCGAACCAGTTGCTGCCGCAAGTGTGTCACCAAAGGAGGCAGTCAAGATGACAACGGCAAGTGTGGGCAAAGAAGCGCCCGACTTTGAAGCCTCAGCCTATATCCCTGGCGAGGGTTTTAAGAATGTGAGGTTATCAGACTATCGAGGCCGATGGGTAGTGCTTTGCTTCTACCCCGGCGACTTTACCTTCGTCTGACCGACGGAGTTGTCGGCAGTTGCCGTCAGATACCCAAAGTTCAAGGAACTGGGCGCAGAAGTCCTCGCCATGAGCACAGATAGCCGCTTCATCCACAAGATCTGGAACGAGGCAGAGTTGTCCAAGATGGTGGAAGGTGGCATCCCCTTCCCTATGCTCTCGGATGGGGGTGGGCGCGTCGGTAAGGTATACGGGGTACACGATGAGGCAGCAGGCGTGGATATCCGCGGCCGCTTCCTCATTGACCCTGACGGGGTCATCCAGGCTATGGAGGTGCTCACTCCGTCCGTGGGCCGCAACCCAGACGAGTTGATCCGCCAGCTCCAGGCCTTCCAGCACGTACGGGCGACCGGCGGTGCGGAAGTGACCCCCTCCGGCTGGACGCCCGGTAAGACCACCCTCAAGGTTGGTCCGCACCTGGTAGGCAAGGTGTGGGAAGTCTGGAAGCCAGGAGACGAGTCCTAGTCGAGCACGGAGCCAGTGTGGCAATACCCTAACTGAAAGAGCATCACACGAGACAATGGGTGAGAGAACTCGGAGCAACGTATATACAGCCTTTGTGGGCGAGGCCAAAGCATACCATCGCCTGTTGGCCTTCGCCCGCAAGGCGGATGACGAGAGCTATGATCAAATCGCCAAGCTGTTTCGCGCTGTTGCTGCCGCCGAGGGTGTGCACGCCGAACGCCACCTGAAGTTAATTGGTGAGGCGATGGTGCGCAGCACCGAGGAGAACCTCCAATCCTCCTTCGAGCGGGAGACCACCGTCAACGAGGTCTACTACCCGCAATTCATCCGGGAAGCGGAGGAAGAGGGCGAGCCAGCAGCGGCGCTGACTTTCAGCCAAGCCCGAGACGTGGAGGAAGGCCACGCCGCGCTGTACAAGCAAGCGCTGAGCGCTCTGCTGCGCGACGAGACCCACGACTACCACGTCTGCCAGGTTTGTGGGTACATCGCCGAGCGAGAAGCTCCAGATCAATGCCCGGTCTGCAACGCAAAGCGCGACAGATTTCGCTTGGTGACATAGTGGGAGCAGGAGTTGAATATGGAACTAGAGGGCAAACGTATTGCCATTTTGGCTGAGGATATGTATCAGGAACTGGAACTGTGGTATCCCCTCTTGCGCATGCGAGAGGCCGGCGCAGAGGCCGTCGTCGTGGGTATGCCCGGCGTGAGCGAATACCACAGCAAACACGGGTATCCAGTACAGGTGGAAGCCACCGCCGACGAGGTCTCGGCCGGCGAATTCGACGCCGTCATCATTCCGGGCGGTTTCGCGCCCGACCGGATGCGCCGCCATCAGCCGATGCTTGGCCTGGTGAAAGGCGTGTTCGAGCGTGGCGGTATTGTCGCCGCCATCTGCCACGCCGCGTGGGTGCCGATCTCTGCGGGTATTCTAGAGGGCAAGCGAGCCACCTGCGTCTCGGCGATCAAGGATGACGTTATCAACGCGGGAGCGACCTACGTGGATGCAGAGGTGGTGCAGGACGGCAACCTGATCACCTCTCGGGTCCCCAGCGACCTGCCCGTCTTTTGCCGTACCATCATCGCCGCACTGAAATAGAGAACATAGTCACAGACAAACTTGCCAAAAGGAAACAGTAGTACACAACATGTGAGGAGGTAACTGATGAGATTTGGAGACAGGATTCAACAGGCAGACTGGAAGAAGGAAAAGCACGTCCCAGTCATCGAGTGCCCGGACGAGGTACAGGCCGGTGAACCATTCGAGGTGAAGGTTGGCCTGGGGAAAGAGATTGCCCATCCCAACACCACCGAACACCACATTAGTTGGGTCTCCCTCTATTTTCACCCTGAGGGCGACAAGTTCAGCTACGATGCGGGCCATTTTGAGTTCAACGCTCACGGCGAGTCGGCCGCGGGCCCCAACCAAGGCCCCGTCTACACGCATCACCAGGTGACAGCAACGCTGAGGATCAACAAGCCTGGCACGCTGTACGCTGTAGCTATGTGCAACATTCACGGGCTATGGGAAAGCAACAAGGAGATCAAAGTCAGCTCCATCTGAGGTAATGGGCTCCGATCCCCGCGGGGTAGGCACGTATGCCTGCCCTGCGGGCTCTCCGTGGGGGCGGGTCATGGGAGGACAGATATGACAGAGACTTTCTCGGTGACCTTTTGGGGGGTACGAGGCGGCTACCCCAAACCTGGCCCAACGACGACCGAATTCGGCGGTAATACCACTTGTCTAGAAGTCCGAGCTGGCAACCACCTGATCATCATCGACGCTGGTACGGGCATCATCGGTTTGGGCGAAAAGCTGGTCGCTCAGCACCAGGCCGACAAGCGACCTGTCGTGGCCAGCATATTGTTCACCCATACCCATCACGACCACACCCAGGGTTTCCCATTCTTTATGCCATCCCATTTGGGCAGCAGTATCCTACACATTTTTGGGCCCAGGCTACTGCACGAGGACTTGGAGGCCGTCCTGGCCCGTGCCATGCTACCACCGGTGCACCCCATTCGCCTGGACGAACTAGGCGCTATGCGCGTTATCCGGAACATCTCCAACAACGAGGTGATCGTCTTCTCCGATCCAGAGACACCTCCACAGATATGCAACGCGTATCGCGCGGATGCGATTTGCTCCCCATGGGAAGCCAAGGTCGGGATTATGCGTGGCTACAACCATCCACAGGGTGTTTTCCACTACCGCATCGAGATGGGGGACAGGAAGTTGGTGATCGCTAATGACACGGAAGGGTATGTTGGTGGTGATAGACGGCTGATCCAATTTGCCCGTGGAGCCAGTGTGCTTATTCACGACGCAGAGTTCACCACGGATGAGTATGTCAAGGGACCTCCTTCCCGGCAAGGATGGGGTCACAGCACCTGGGAGATGGCTGTACAGGTAGCTGAAGCTGCCCAGGTCGAGCGCCTGGTCCTCACCCATCACAATGCTCACCACGATGACGCGTTTCTCAAAGATATGGAACGACAGGCCCAGGCAGTCTTCCCCGCGACAATGATGGCCCGCGAGGGTCTGACCCTGGAATTGTGATGGGGAGCCGACAATGGTGTCGTGGTTTCGCAAGAAGCGCGTAACAACAGACCTGCGAGCGCTGGTGGACCGCTTGGCGACCTATGGTGTACCCGACGCGATTCTGGACAAGCTGGAAAGCTATCTGCGCGAGGCAAGCGACCGCGAGCTGTACCAGGCCAACCCACGCCACATTGCCGCGCAGTTGGGGATTGACGCACATTCCGCTCTAGGCATCCTGGCGTATGCAGTGCAGGAGGGGCTGTTCGAGCTTAACTGGGACGTACATTGCCCACACCATGGCCGAATACGCAGCTACTCTACACTAAACGAGAGCCGTGGTCAGGAGTATTGCCCCCTTTGTGAAGCAAGTTTTGACGCCCACCTGGACGACGAGGTTCATGTCACCTTCACTGTCAACGAGAGGGTACGCAAGCTCTCGACGCACGAACCGCTCCCTGATGATGCCCATCCGCCGACCTACGGACTGGAGCTCTTGAACGTCCAGCCATTTCGGGATCTATTCTCCGATGAGACCCTCCCCCTTGGCGAGAGTCTCAAGGTCAAACGAGTCGCGTTTCTGTTCACGGACCTACTTGGATCGACGGCGATGTACGCGCGTGAAGGCGACCCCAGAGCATATGGATGGGTCCGGCAGCACTTTGACGTGCTGTTTGAGGCAGCCAATCGCAACCGGGGCGTCACGGTAAAGACAATCGGCGACGCGGTGATGGCCTCATTTGTGACGCCTGGCGATGCATTTCGGGCCACTGTAGACGTACATCAAAGTATGATAGGTCTGAACCGCCAGTTGGGACTGAGAGGAGACAAGGCCCTGATGATCCGTCAGGGGACACACGTCGGACCGTGCATTAGCGTGACCTTGAACGAACAGTTGGATTACTTTGGCAAGACAGTGAACATCGCTTCGCGCATAAGCCATCTTTCCCATGGAGGCGACGTGGTGCTTAGCGAAGCGATGATGTCGGATTCAGAGGTCCGCGCCGAGGCAACCCAGCAGGGAGCGATAGAGAGCTTTGTGACCGACTTGCGAGGCTTTGATCGGCGTTTTGAATTACGGCGACTGATCTTTGCGGATTAGCGGAGTGGGTTGTGCATAGTTGTTCTACGTTGTACAATGTTGGAGGCGATAAACATGACAGAGACTGTGATATGCGACTATTGTGGCGAGGAGACTGAGGGAGAACCTATTCGCCGTGGTGATAAGGTCTACTGCAGCGAGGCCTGCGCCTTTGAGGCCAGTCGTAGCGCTGACTGTGGCGGTCGGTCCGACTCTACCTTCTCTCCACCGGTTGTCGAGCAAACATAGACGGCAAGACCGGAGGAATTGATGAATGACAAACAAGCACTAATAGATATGCTGAACGCCGATCTGCGGGACGAGCATGCATCTGTGATTCGATACTTGATCCACGCTTATCAAGTCGGTGAGGATACTTCGTTAGGAGCCATGCTCCTATCGATGGCCCGCGAAGAGATGTGGCACATGGATTGGCTGGCCGACGCCATCGGTGAAATGGGCGCGGAGCCGGACATGGCCCCAGGTTTGTATCCTCACGATCCAGCGTCGAACGCGTCCTTGCTGCGTTCGTACATAGAATGGGAAGACGGTTTGGTCAAAGCATATGCCGGCCAAGCTGAGCGAGTCAGTGACCCCGAGATCAAGAGGATATTGACACAGCAGAGCCTGGAGTCAGCCATCCACAGCCAGCGCTTTGCCTCAGCCCTGCAAAAGTTGGGCGTGGAGGGTGAAGAGCCGCTGGCTTGTGAGGACTCGGGTAAGTTTTCGCCTGACATGGTGCGGCGACTTCAGGATGAGATGACGGACGAGTACAAGCTGATGCTTCAACATCTGCGACACGCCTTCGTCTTTGAGCACGACCATCCAGAGTTTGGCGAACTGGAGCTTGTGGCCATGCGGCACATGAAGCACATGTCTCACTTCGCTGAGGAGCTCGCAGAATCTGGCCACGAACCACAGTTCGAGCTACCCGACCTGGACATGAGCCAGTCGGCCGATGTGGCACTACAATCAAATCTGGAATTGACCAAGGAAGCACAGGCACGATTCATCAACCTGAGTCAAGAACCTGAGCTGGCAGAACACCCCGGACTCAAACTGGAAGTCGAGAATATGGTCATCCAGGAAGAGTTCCTGACCGCTACCATTCACGAGTTGCAGGAAGAAGCGACCATCGAAGGAGAATCATCCTCTGAACCGCAATTCGGAGCCCCGGGCCATCGTTCACCGGGTGATCTTACTGTCGGTAGCTTGATGAAAGAATAGGAGGTTAACATGAGTGACTATTTGATGCGTGACGACGCTCCCTTGAGCGTCAAGGAATGGGAGCGGCTGGACGAAATGGTGATCTTGGCAGCTCGACGTGTGCTGGTGGGTCGCCGGTTTATCAGTCTGGCCGGACCGCTCGGTTTTGGGACACAGGTGGTGCCACTGGACAAGGTCGAGGGCAGCGGCGCATGCCGCCACGATGCCGGCACCTGCACCGAAGATGATGTGGTACACGTCACTGGGCGTCAGTTCATCCCCATGACGCTCATCCACAAGGATTTCTTCTTGGCCTGGCGTGATGTCGAGGCCGCCCATCAATCCGGCGCAGGGCTTGGACTGGGTCCGGCTGCGGCCGCCGCCGTCCGCGTGGCCCGGGCCGAGGACGAGATGATCTTCCAAGCGCTCCTGAATGCGGAAGGAAGGCAGACCGCGTCCCTAAAGAACTGGGAAACCTCTGGCAACGCGCTGATGAACGTCGTTGAAGCCCGTCAGGCCCTGGCCGATGCTGGCTTCTACGCCCCGTATGCTTTGGTCGTGAGCACCGGTCTGTATGCGGATCTCCAGCGCGTCTACAAGGGCTCTGGTCGACAGGAGCAGAAACTGGTGAGCAACATCGTTGATGGTGGCATCTTCCAATCACCAGTGCTGGCTCCAAAGCAGGCGCTGATGATCTCCCAAGGCCCCCATCATCTGGATTTGGCGGTGGGGCAAGACATGGTCACCGCTTACCTGGGGCCAGAGGAAATGGATCACCGGTTCCGGGTGCTGGAGACTCTGGTTCTACGAGTCAAGCAGCCCGGAGCCGTTTGTGTTTTCGAATAAGGACAAGATAACATCTAGCCTTAAGGAGGCAACAAGAAATGGCTGTTTTCACTGCCGCCCAAGCACTTGAAATGGCAATGGAAATCGAAAAGAACGGCGAGGTCTTTTACCTTGCCGCCGCCGAGAAGGTCGACGACTCCGAAGTCAAAACCCTGTTCAAAGACCTTGCCATCCAGGAACAGGGACACTACCAGATATTCCAGAAAATGTTGGGAGCGGTAGAACCAGCTCCTGATCTACCTGCGGCTGAGTTCGACCAGTACGATTCCTACATCCAGGTCGCCCTGGAGAACGCACTGTTCGCTGGACCAGACAAGGCTCTAGCGATGGCGGAGCAGGCCGCGGATCGAGAGACAGGGCTGCGGGCGGCGCTAGGCTTTGAGAAGGACACGATGCTGTTCTTCTATGACGTGCGTGAGATGGTGGCCGAATCAGACCGAGAGGCCATCTCCAACGTCATTCGGGAGGAGAAGAAACACATGCGTCGGCTGGCCAAGATGCTGTAGAGGCCAATATACCTATGCGTCCCATTGAGATTACACCCGGCATATACTGGATCGGCGTCAATGATCGCACCACCGACCTCTTTGAGGGACTGTGGCCCATTACGCAGGAAGGCGTCTCCTACAATTCGTATCTGATTGACGATGAAAAGAAAGCCATCATAGACCTGTCCAAAGCCCTAAAGACGGACGAGTTCTTTGATCAGATCGATCAGGTCACCGACATCTCTCAGTTGGACTATATCATCATCAACCATATGGAGCCAGACCACTCTGGCGTCTTGCGCACGCTGTTGAGAATAGCTCCCCAGGTAACTATCTTGGGCACCCAAAAGACCCGCTCGATGCTCGAATCATTCTACGGCATCACCAGCGGCGTTGAGGTCGTCCAAGACGGGGACACCCTCCAGTTGGGTCGACATAGCCTCAAGTTTGTCTACGCACCCTTCGTGCACTGGCCCGAGACGATGATGACGTATGAAACCAGCCAGGAGATACTGTTCTCCTGTGACGCTTTCGGCAGCTATGGTGCCTTGCGAGGCAGTATTTTTGACGATGAGTATGACGATCCCGAGTTCTATGAGCAGGAGGCGCTACGCTACTATGTCAACATCGTGTCCGTCTTTAGCAAGCCGGTTCTGAAAGCGATTGAGAAACTGGCCAACGTACCGGTCTCCATTATCGCTCCTTCCCACGGCCTCGTCTGGCGGGCGAATCCACAGCGTATCGTCGAGCTCTACAAACAATGGGCGGAGTATGCCACAGGCCCCACAGAATTGGGCGTCACGCTGATCTACGGCTCGATGTACGGCAACACTGAGAAGATGATGAACGCCATAGCACACGGCATCTCTCAGGAGAGCGTACCGCTGGCTATCTTTGACGTAAACCACACGCACGTCAGTTACATTCTACCTTCTATGTGGACGCAGCGAGGGGTGATGGTAGGTGCACCCACGTACGAAGGATCGCTCTTTCCCCCGATGGCCCAGGTGCTGACTATGGCCGCCACCAAGCGAGTTCGTAACAAGCAAGTGGCTCGCTTTGGAAGCTATGGATGGAGCGGAGGCGCGCAGCGTCACTTTGAGCGGCTGATCGAGCCGCTGCAGTGGGAGCTGACGGAATCGTTCGAGTTTGTCGGCAGCCCGTCAAACGAGGATCTGAGACATGGCGAAGAGTTCGGAGCCAGGTTTGCGAGGATTCTGAAAGACACTGATTGATATTCTAGGAGGAACCAATGGCACAGATGGAGAACTGGTGGAAGTGCTCTGAATGCGGATATACCCTTCAGGCCCCCACCCCACCCGAGGTTTGCCCTAGCTGCAAAGAGAAATGTATCTTTGTCGATGCCACGTGTTACACTCCCGAGTGTGGAGGACCGGGCAACATCGATCCTCAGATCGCACAAAAGTAGCGAACACGCACCATCGACGACCCAGGAGCACGCGCACGGACCAAGATCACCGCAGTTGGAGCGCTCAGGCTGAATCATGCCCGCAGAGATAGGTCATCGCGTCCTCACCTCTCAGTCGACATAGAGGAGACAGAATGTGGATAAACAACGCATCCTGGTCGTAGATGACCATGAGCCCCTGCTGACAGCCATCCAGGGTATCCTGGAAGAAGAAGGCTATGCCGTCTTTACGGCCACTGACGGAACAGAGGCTCTGAATATGATGGAGGAGGTCTATCCCAGCCTCATCATCGCGGATATCATGATGCCCCGTATGGATGGGTATGCTCTCTACGAAGCGATTCGCGCCCGGTCAGAGTGGATGGCTATTCCCTTCATCTTCCTCACTGCCAAGGCAGAGAGGGAGGACAAACTGAAGGGCAAAAGCCTGGGAGCAGAGGACTATCTCACCAAACCTTTTGATCCCGAAGAACTGGTCGTGGCAGTGGGCAGCAGGCTAGGACGTGCAAGGGATATCCAGGAGGCCGCGGATGCGCAGTTCGATCACCTCAAGCGGCAGATTGCCACTGTCCTGGGTCACGAGCTGCGCACCCCCCTTACCTATGTGCGTGGCTACACCGAACTGGCCCTGGAAGAGGCCTCTTCTACCGATGCTCTCCAGGATTTCCTCTTTGGGATCAAGCGAGGTGCTGACCGACTGAATCAATTGGTCGAGGATCTTATGATGGTGGTCCAGGTAGACACGGGACGGGCCGCCGAAGAGTACAATATGCTGGTCCACAAGCACCCGGACATAGGGATGGTGGTCAAAGCCACTATGCACCGATTCAGGGAGCAGGCACAGGAACTCGGCGTAGCACTGGAATTCAAGGGAGAGTCAGACCTACCCCTGGTTTTGGTGCACGAGCCGTATTTTATGAATGCTCTAGGGAGGCTCATTGACAACGGCATCAAGTTCTCCCAAGGTGAAGGGAGCAAAGTCACAATCAGTGCTCGAGCCACGGAGGAATGGGTAGAGATCAGTGTGGCTGATCAGGGAATAGGCATTGCGCCCAAAGAACTTGAGCACATTTTTGAACGGTTCCGACAGATCGACCGAGACAGGATGGAGCAGCAGGGTTCCGGGTTGGGACTGGCGCTTGCCACCGAGCTAATCCGGCTCCACGAAGGTGAGATCACTGTGGAAAGCGAACCAGGCAAGGGAAGTACCTTTACCATCCGATTACCCATAGCTGAAAACTAACCAGGTTAAGGGTGCTCGACAACCATCGGCAGCCAGCCACGTGGCTGACTGCCGACTATTACACAGACGTACAAGGAGGTATTTATGTCAGAGGCAAAGGGGCACATAGAAGGATCCCAGGGAGATCGACGCACCGTGTTCTATGGATTATCTACCTGCATCTGGTGCAAACGAACGCGCCAGTTCCTAGAAGACCAGCAGGTGGAATTCGACTATATTTACGTGGACAAGCTGAAGGGTGAGGAGAGAGAGGAAGCAGTCGAGGAAATCAAGCGCTGGAACAAAGCCGTGTCGTTCCCGACCATTGTAATCGATGATAAGGAATGCGTCATAGGGTACAAACCTGAGGAGATCAAAAAGGCACTAGGACTGTGAACTATGAGTGAAGAAATCACCATCCCCCCTGATAGAGTAGACCGAGTCTACGAGAATCTGGACAAGTGGGCAGAGTCGACCGGGTATCATCTCAATCCTGACCAAGAGTTTACCCGGCAACTGGTGGAAGGATTGCTCATCAATCGGCAGCGATACGGCTACCAGTCCTGTCCCTGCCGACTGGCATCGGGAGACAAGGACAGGGACAAAGACATCGTCTGCCCCTGCGCGTACCGCGATCCCGACCTGGAAGACTGGGGAGCCTGCTACTGCGCCCTATATGTCTCGGATGAGGTCCTGCAAGGCGAACGTACGGTTCAGCCGATCCCGGAACGGCGGCCAGTGGAGAAGCAATTCCCGTAAGCAGCGCCCACACAAGCATCCGCCAGACGTTCATCCGGCCACGTCCTTACAATCTGATCGTTTAGGTCAGGCACCGTACAGACGCCTGTCTAACTCGGATGTGTGCAGACGACCTGCAGGCACAGTCTTTGTGCCGCCCTAGTCGACTGAGAAGCAGCCTATCGAGAATCAGGCGCTCTATTTCCGGAGGTTTAGGTTGACAGAAAGCCGAATAGGAGACTCGTTCCAACAATCCACGAAATATCAGCGTGACAAACTGCCGGGTGGCAGGCTCGATTGGGCCAGCAAACCCGCAGGCTATAAGCGATACCCCTCCGCCCTCAAGATCGTGCTTAGTCCACCACAGGTCGACGCCGGAGCACCAATCTGGCAAGTCCTTTTCCGCCGGCGCAGCGAGCGTCGCTTTCAAGACACACCGATCCCAGAGACTACCCTATCACAGTTGCTGTGGGCGACACAAGGAATCACCAGAGTTGGCCAGGGTATCGGGTTTCGCACCGCCCCATCTGCTGGGGCGCTCTATCCCATAGAGACCTACTTGGTGATCCACGCAGTGGAGGGTATCGAACCGGGCATCTACCACTACGCCGTCGATCAGCACGCGCTGGAGACGCTCAGGACAGGCGACTTTCGGACTGACATTGCCCGTGCTGCCCTTGACCAGGACATCGCCTTTTGGGCCAACGTGGTCTTTGTCTGGACAGCGGTTTTCGAGCGCTCAAAGTGGAAATACCGACAGAGAGCCTACCGCTATATCTACCTGGATGCCGGTCACATCGCCCAAAATGTCGCGCTTGGTGCAGTAGCCCTGGGACTGGGCAGTTGCCAGATCGGGGCCCTGTATGACGACGAGGCAAACGCTCTGCTACAGGTGGATGGTGACGAGGAGAGTACCATCTATATGACAGTCGTTGGGAAACCGCGCTGAGTGCCGACGGACCTGGTTTGGATCCGTAAACTGTGCCTGCAATGTGATCCGCGATCCACGTCACAACCAGCATCTCACAAGAAAAGCTCTGATGCCGAAGCGGGTAAGATCGAAACGCCAAGCACGTCTATAGCATATGAGGCGTCAGCACGAGTCAAGGAGAGCTAAACATGTAATGTTTAGTGGCGCGAACCGCGCCGAATAAATCAATTCCGCTTTTGTGGTACATTTATCCCGCATCTTGTTTGCGGGAGTAGACGTGAATATCCATATCGCACTATCAGATTGCACGTTATCAACTGAACACCAGGCCATCGTTAATGCGCTCAATAGGTTTCTGGCATTGCTACCAGACGATGACGATCCCGACGCGGCCCTCCGGCTGGCGATGGAGATACTGGAAGCCGCCGATGTGGCTCCGCAGGAAGTGCTGGCACAGACGGCGGGCTTCACCCAATCCCGTTCAGTGCGGGCATACAAGCAAAGACTGCGGGAAGAAGGTCTGAGCGGACTGTTTGACCGTCCGATTCCAGGGCGGCCGGCAGTCACCACGCAGCCAGTGGTCGAGAGGGCGCTGCTCCAGCACATCTTGAGCGCCGTGATCGAGGAGCACGCGTTGCCTGACGACGAAGTGTTGGCCCAGCGAGTAAACCAGGAGTTGAGCATAGCGCAAGCTCCAGAAGCAGGAAGTGTGACTGCTTCAATGGTCGAGAGCATCCGCCTACGGTGGGAGGTGCGACGTCCGGTCATTGCCCAGAAGTTGCAGGCCTCGCTGTCGTCGGAGGCAGTCGAGTCGGACACGGCCCAGCTTGGGCGCACGCGGGTTGGGGGTGCCTTCATCCTGGCCATTTTGCTGGTGGAGATAGGATGGTTGAGGTTTGCCCATCTGCTGCCCATGGCCCGTGGGTATGCGGTGACGGCGACCCAATGGCTGCTGACGGCTATCTTCTCCGTCATCTACGGCATCCGGCGGGCGTTTCACCTGGACGATGTACGGGACATTGGGTTTGCCCTGCTGACCGGACGTCCACGGCCACTCACCCACGGCACCTTCCAACACTTGTTGCGCGCCATAGCGGCGGAGGATGCAGAGCGGTTCTACCAGGCCACGGCTGAGCAAGAAGTCCAAGCGTTGGGGAATGGGACGCGCCGCATCAGCCTGGATGGGCACAACTTGCCGCGCTGGACGCGCTTGGTGGACCTGGTCAAAGGCAAGATTGGCAACACGGGCCGCATTCTCAAGGCGGACGAGTTGGTGTTAGCCTACGATCTGGATGCGCTCCGCTGGCTGGGCTTGCGGGTCTATCAAGGGACCAAGAAGCTGAGCAAAGGCTTGATCGAGATCGTGCGCGAGTTGCTCAAGCACCGAGGGACGCTCGATGGTCTGCTGCGCTTGTTCTTCGACAAAGGGGGCTACAGTGGGCAGAACTTCCGGGCGCTGGCTGATGAACCAGCTGTCCATTTCTACACACCAGCGGTGCGGTATCCAGGCAGTGTGACCCAGTGGGAGCAACTGCAGGAGACCGACTTTGATTCAGAACCGTTCGTCTTCGACAAGCACGCAGACCTACCCGAGGAAGAACGGCCCGCCTATCGCCTGGCTGACACGGAGATGACGATCAACGTGTGGGAGAAGCAGAAGGTGGTGGACACCATTACGCTACGGGCTATCATCGTCCACGACCCCCAAGGAAAGAAGCCAGCCGAGCGCTGGCCGGTGGTCCTGCTCACCGATGACCGCCAGATCGAGGCCAGGGATTTGCTCAACGAGTTTGGTGACCATTGGGGCCAGGAGTTTGGGCATCGAATTGGCAAACACGACCTGTACCTGGACATCCTGCCACAAGGGTATGTGCTAAAAACCCAACGAGACAAGCAGGGACGACTGCACCGCGAGGTCGAGTACGATCAAACGGCCCTTTTCCTGTCCGCTTGGCTGCGTTGCCTGGTGTTCAACCTGATGAGCTGCTTTGCCCAAGCATTGGGAGGAGAGTACGCCAAGATGTGGGCTGGAACCTTGCTGAGAAAGTTCATACGCCGTCCGGCGACCCTGTATTTGATTGATAAAGAGCTACACGTCGTCTTTGACCCCTTCCCGGGTCAAGATGAACTCCAGCCATTGCTGGACAAGCTAAACGTCAAACGAACACCGTTGCCTTGGCTCAACAACCTAGTCGTGCAGTTCAGCATCGCCCAGGATGAGCCACTTCATCCGCTGGCGGAGCCCGAAAAGCGGAATCGACTTTTTGGAGATGGAGAGCACCAGTGAAGCTCTCTAAACATTCCATGTTATTGTAAAGACCTTGCTAAACCTTTAGGGTCTCACCTGACAGTGTTTGACATTTCATCGGTTGTGTGGCATACTATGCACACGCCAATCCGTGGTGGATGTAGCTCAATTGGTTAGAGCACTGGTCTGTGGAACCAGAGGTTGCGGGTTCAAGTCCCGTCATCCACCCCAAATCTGATACACGGCTATCACAGAACACTAGGACGAAAAGTTGAAGCCCGGAAAGAGCTCCTACTCAATCGCTTCAGTAACCCGCGTCCACCACCAACGAGCGTGGCGCCGTCCGCACGCGCATCACCATCATACCACCAACCACGCTCGAAGGGAGCTCTGATAGATCAGACTCTGCAGAGTAGATCAGCTTCTTCAAGCGTGGAACACCCCGGTGTCCGCGCTTTTTCTTTTGCACAGCCCGGTCATAGTCACTCCAGGAGGCCAAAAGATGGAACAAGTGAAACCCAAACTGCCCCGCGGGATGCGAGACATGCTACCCCAGAACATGATCCTGCGCCAGTACGTCGTACGAGTCATCCAGGACGTCTTTGAAGAATTCGGCTTCGAGCCCTTGCAGACGCCGGCCGTCGAGCTGGAGGAGACGCTGATGGGCAAATACGGCCCCGATGCCGAGCGGTTGATATACAACGTCGGTCACACTGGGGGCAGGGAGAGGCTTGCCCTGCGCTACGACCTCTCGGTACCCCTATGTCGCGTGGTTGCCCAGTATCCCGACCTTAGCAAGCCGCTCAAGCGATACCAGATCGCGCCGGTGTGGCGGGCCGAGCGCCCGCAGAAAGGCCGCTACCGAGAGTTCTATCAGTGTGACGCGGACACCGTCGGCTCGGACAGTATGCTGGCTGACGCCGAGATCGTCAACGTCATCTATGAGATATTGCGCAGGCTGGGCTTTGAGCGATTCGTGATCAATATCAACAACCGCAAGATCATCGCCGGCATTGGCCAACTCGCCGGCGTGCCCGACGACCTATTGGGAGGGTTGTACCGCTCCATCGACAAGCTCGACAAGATCGGGTTGGAGGGCGTCAGGACCGAGCTACGCCAGACCGGCCTGGGTGATGCCGTCTCCATCCTGAGAAAGGCCCAGGTACCCAAGACGTTGATCGCCGGCCTCGTGGAAGATTTGCGCGGGCCGGATCTGGACGGCGTGGCATCCAAGCTCCGCCAGGCAGACGTGGAGCCAGAGACGAGCGCCGACATCTTGGACCAACTGTCGGCCCTGGACCTGGAGAACAGGGCCACGATACCCGAGATGGTGATCGAGCGGTTGCTCGAGTTCCTGGGGATCGAGGGCAGCAACAGGGAGATCCTCGCCCAACTGCGGCAGTGGCTGGCCGACTATCCGGACGCCCTGGCAGGGGTCGCCGAATTGGAAAAGATGACCGGCTACCTGGAGACGCTTTCCATCCCGGAGGCGGTCTGCCCTGTGGTTCCGTCAATGGTGCGGGGACTGGAATACTACACAGGGCCGATCTATGAGACAATCGTCGAGGAACCCAAGATCGGGAGCATCACGGGCGGCGGGCGCTACGACAAACTGATCGGGGTCTTTACCGATCGTAGCTATCCAGCCACCGGCACCACCATTGGCATCGAGCGCATCATCGACGTGATGGAGGAACTAGGTATGTTCCCACCTGAGGTCGGTACCACGGTGACTCAGGTATTGGTCACGCTGTTCAGCCCGGATTTGGTCACAGAATCGATTCAACTGGCCCGAGACCTGCGCCAGACAGGGCTGAACACCGAGCTGTATTTCGATGACGATCCCCTGGGCAAGCAGATTCGCTACGCCTTGAAGAAAGGGATCCCCTACGTAGCGATCCTGGGACCAGACGAGGTGGCTGCCGGGCAGGTAACGGTCCGCAACCTAGAAATGAAACAGCAAGAGACGGTCTCTCGGGCACAGGTTATGGCTCGTATCAAGGCGTGGCAGGAAGAGCGCTAGACGGCGCTGGTCCTATATGCGATGGAGGAAAAGTCAATGACCAAAAGGAGCGACATTCGCCTGTCACTACCCAGCAAGGGCCGCCTAGCAGAGGATGCTGCCAGATTGCTGAGCGCCTGTGGCCTGGCGATCGATAAGCCCAACCCACGCCAGTACGCCGCACGTATTCTCGCCCTGCCCGGACTGACCGTGCTCTTCCAACGGCCTGGCGACATTGTCGTCAGCGTGCGGGATGGTAGCGTGGACTTGGGCATTACCGGGATGGACATGGTGGCGGAGCGTCGAGGAGCCAACGGCACGGTGCTCGTACTCCACGACGGGCTGGGTTTTGGCCACTGCCGTCTGGCAGTGGCAGTGCCGGAGGAGTGGGAGACGGTTCACACGATGGAGGACCTGGCACGCTACAACCAGGCACTCGGACGCCCGGTCCGCGTGGCAACAAAGTTCCCGCACCTCACAGGCGAGTTCTTGACTCGCCACGGCGTCCCGCATGCCGTCATCGATGCCGAAGGCACATTGGAGGTCGCACCAGCCATCGGCTACGCCGATCTCATCACCGATCTGGTCTCCTCAGGGCAGACGCTGCGAGATAACCGGCTGCGCGCTCTTGAAGACGGCATTGTCATCCGCTCGCAGGCCACTCTGATCGCCCATCGACCTGCCTTGCAGAGCCGCCCACAGGTATTGGCGCTTGCGCGCACGTTGCTCGAGACCATCGAAGCTCACCTGCGAGCCGAGGAGCATCTGTCGATCGTGGCGAATATGCGAGGCGAATCGCCCCAAGCTATCGCCCAACTGATGTTCGAACAAAGGACGCTCGGCGGGCTCCAGGGCCCTACCATCTCGCAGGTCGTCGTCCGTGATGGAAACTCTAGCTGGCACGCCGTACACATCGTCGTACGCCAGGATCAGTTGTTCGAGGCAGTGAGCGAACTGCGCGCTATTGGCGGCAGTGGCGTCGTCGTCACACCAGTGGTCTATATCTTTGAGGAGGAACCAGACCGCATCCGGGCCATGATGGAGACGCTTGATGAAGTCACCTGAGGTGCTGACACTCTACGAGGACTGGGAACAGGCTCGCCAGACGGTGCTCTGCCGGCGAGATATGGCGGACATCGGCGAGGTGCCAGAAGCAGTACGTGAGGGCATCCGGCGCGTCTTTGGTGAGGACCTGAAGCTCCCGGCGGCCGTGGCCCGCATACTGGCTGACGTGCGAGAACGGCGCGACGACGCGCTCCGGGATTGGACGGCCCGGATCGATGGCCTGATGCTCGACGAATTGGAGGTGCCAGCCGAGGCGTGGGAAAGCGCCTACAACACCCTGCCCCACGATCTGGCTCAAGCAATGAGGCTCTCGGCCGAACGTATCCATGCCTTCCACCTCCGCCAGCCAGTCTCTTCCCTCTCTTGGTCGACGACGGACCTGGGGGGCAGGCTGGGCCAGCGTGTGGTACCGATCCAGTGTGTGGGCGTCTATGCACCTGGCGGCACCGCCCCACTCCCCTCATCGCTGTTGATGGCCGCGATTCCAGCTCAGGTTGCAGGGGTGGAAACGATCGTGGTGTGTACACCGCCCGGGCGCGCGGATGGCAGGATCCCGGACGTGACTCTGGCTGCGGCCCACGTCGCCGGGGTGGACCGGCTCTTCCGCCTAGGCGGGGCCCAGGCCATTGGAGCGCTGGCTTACGGTACGGCGACCATACCCCAGGTAGATAAGATCGTTGGAGCTGGGGGCCTGTTCACCACGCTGGCCAAGCGCCAGGTGTACGGCCAGGTTGGATTGGATGGGCTGTATGGACCGACAGAGACGCTGGTGGTGGCGGACGATTCGGCGAATCCAGGCTGGGTGGCCGCCGATCTGCTCGCTCAGGCGGAACACGACATCCTGGCGACCGCCATCCTTCTGACACCCTCGCGCTCACTGGCGCAGGCGGTCCAGGCCGAGGTCACTCGACAGGTAGAGAAGCTGACCCGCGCGGAGGTTGTGGCGGCTTCGCTGGCTGGGCAGGGCGGCATTGTTCTCACGCCTGACCTGGAGACGGCCATACAGTTGGCCGACGAGTTCGCTCCGGAGCACCTGTGCCTGTCGGTCGAGGAACCTTCCCGATGGGCCGAGCAGGTCCGCAACGCTGGCGGCATCTTCCTGGGCGAACACTCCTTCGAGGTGTTGGGTGATTACGTCGCCGGACCAAGCCACATCATGCCGACCGGCGGCACGGCTCGCTTTAGCTCTCCCGTAAACGTCCTCGACTTTGTCAAGATCATCAACGTCATCGGGTTGGATGCGGCGACGACGGCTCAGATCGGCCCAGCAGCCGCTCGTTTCGCCCGGGCCGAATCGCTCACCGCCCACGCCGCTGCGGTCGAACGTAGAGGAGGTGACCAGACGTGAACGTGTCAGACCTCGTGCGGGCAGACATCGCCGCAATGGAGCCCTACACACCCATCTTTCCGCTCGACGTCGTGGCGGCCCGGCTCGGGCTCGCTCCCGACGACATCATCAAGCTGGACGCGAACGAGAACCCGTACGGCACCTCGCCGGCGGTGCAGGATGGGCTGGCCAACCTGGGCTATGCACACATCTATCCCGACCCGGAGAGCCGAGCCCTGCGGACAGCGCTCTCTGACTATGTCGACGTCCCAGCCGACCTGCTACTGGCAGGAGCGGGCGCCGACGAGCTGATCGACCTGACTATGCGCCTCCTTCTTCAGCCGGGCGACAGGATAATCAACTGTCCGCCCACGTTCGGCATGTATCCGTTCGACGCGGCGATCAACGGTGGCAAGTCGATCGCCGTTCCGCGCCGCGCCGACTTTTCGCTCGACGTGGAGGGAATTGAACGGGCTGCTCACCAACACAAGCCCAAACTGATCTTTGTCGCCTCCCCGAACAACCCGGACGGAGGCTGGCTCCTCAACGCCGACCTGGAGCGCCTGCTGGCTCTGCCGCTCGTCGTCGTGTTGGATGAGGCCTATGTGGAGTTTGCGGGCGCAGAAAACAGCCGTATACAGCAGGTTGCCCAGCGTGACAACCTGGTCGTGCTGCGCACATTCAGCAAGTGGGCTGGGCTGGCCGGTCTGCGCGTGGGCTATGGGGCCTTTCCCGCGCCACTGATGGACCACCTCTGGAAGATCAAGCAGCCATACAACGTCTCGATCGCCGCCTCAACCGCCGCGATTGCCGCGCTCGAAAACCGGACCTGGCTGGACCACCACGTTTGCCTTATCCTGGAGGAGCGGGAGCGAATGGTGCGCCTCCTGGGCGATATCCCATTCCTGCGTCCGTATCCCTCCCGATCCAACTTTGTTCTCTGCCAGGTGGTGGGACGGGATGCCCGGCGCCTCAAGCTAGCGCTGGAACAAGCGGGCATCCTGATCCGGTATTTCGACAAGCCTGGGCTGGACGATCACGTACGCATCAGCGTCGGTAGACCGGATCAGACGGACGCACTCATCGCGGCGCTGAAGCGACTATGACAGAGAGTTGGACGCAGACGAACGCAGAAACACGCTGATCTTTTTCTCTTTGAGAGAGGAGTCCCGTGAACTACAAGCACACTAATATTGTGCCCGCCAGGGATCGTCAGATCCCGGCCCTGCGCGGCAAGAACGACGCTTCAGACGGGGATCTGACAGCCTGTCCTGAGTCTGTCGAAGGAATCCCCTTCGAGCAGGGAACCAGGTGCTCATTTCCGCCGCGATGCACTAGGGAGGTACAAGAATGACCACACGTACTGCTACCATCCAGCGCTCGACCAAGGAGACGACCATACAGATCGAGCTTGATCTGGATGGATCGGGCCAGCACGAAATCGATACGGGTATCGGCTTTCTCGACCATATGCTGGCGCACGTGGCCGTTCACGGCCTATTCGGCCTAAAGACGCAGGCAAGCGGCGACCTGGAAGTCGACCCCCATCACACGGTCGAGGACGTGGCCCTGACACTCGGCGAGGCATTTGCGCAGGCCCTGGGCGATCGGGCGGGCATCGTTCGCGTGGGATCGGCGACGGTGCCAATGGACGAGTCGTTGGCGTTCGTCGCGGTGGACCTCTCGGGTCGCCCCTACTGCGTGACCGAGATAGAGTGGACCGGGCCTGCGGTTGGGGGCATACCCGTGACACTTTTCCCGCACTTTTTCGAGTCCTTTGCCATCACCGCCCGAGCCAACATCCACGCGCGTGTCCCATACGGACGGGATGACCACCACAAAGCCGAGGCACTGTTCAAGGCGCTCGGCCGGGCGCTGGACGCCGCCACGCGCATCGATCCGCGGCGAGGTGGGCAGATCCCATCAACCAAGGGAGCCCTGTAAGAATGATCGCCCTCATCGACTATGGCGCTGGAAACGTTCGCTCGGTACACAAGGCATTGGAAACGGTCGGAGCGAAGGTAGCGTTGGCCAGCGAGCCAGGCCCACTCCTGAGCGCCGACAAGATCGTACTGCCGGGGGTAGGAGCGTTCGGGGACTGTATCAGCAGCCTGCACCGCGCCGGTCTGGTGGACGCGCTCCTTCAGGCGGTCGAACGAGGCGCACCTCTGCTCGGCATCTGCGTGGGTATGCAGGTCCTGTTCGAGGAAGGGGAGGAGATGGGACTGCACGCCGGCCTCGGCATCCTGCCCGGGCGCGTGATCCGCTTCCCCGACAGCATCGTGTCAGAAGGGCTCAAAATCCCGCACACCGGCTGGAATCAGATAACGCCGAGTGGAACGAGTCCGTTACTCGAGAACCTGGCGGACGGTGCGTGGGTGTACTTTAACCACGCCTACTACTGCCAGGCCCGTCCAGAACACACCAGCGCCGTCACCGACTATGGCGGTCCATTCCCCTCGGTCGTCGAGCAGGGGTTGGTCTATGGCATACAGTTTCATCCCGAGAAGAGCCAACAGACCGGCCTGCGCATCCTGCGGAACTTTGTGGAGGGTGTAGAATGAGGACCTGGGACATTTACCCAGCCATTGACCTGCGCCAGGGGCGGGTCGTGCGGTTAGCTCAAGGCGATCCCAACCGGGAGACCGAGTACGCCGACGACCCGCTGCGCGTGGCCCGTCGTTGGCAGCAGGCCGGGGCCAAGTGGCTCCACATCGTGAACCTGGATGGCGCCTTTGGCGAGCACAGCCAAGAGAACCAGGATGCACTCATCCGCATCTTGACGATGGGTCTCCATGTCCAGCATGGCGGAGGTATGCGCGATCTCGAGGGAATCCAGCGAGCCCTGGAACTGGGCGTAAGCCGTGTGGTGGTTGGCACGTTAGCTCTGAATGATCCCGCCCAGGTCGAGGCAGCACTTGACGCTTTCGGACCAGAGCGGATCGCCCTGGGCATCGATGCTCGGGATGGAACGGTGCGCACCCACGGCTGGAAGAAGGACACGCCGGTGGCTGCAATCGAGCTAGGGCAGCAATGGGCGGCCCAGGGTGTGCGGTGGGCGGTTTTCACTGACGTCGCCCGAGATGGGGTACGCACGGGCCTCAATCTGGAGGCCACAGTAGAACTGGCCCAGGCTACGGGCCTACAGACTATTGCATCCGGCGGCGTGGCCAGCCTGGAGGACGTGCAACAGGCGTACGATGCCGGCCTGAACGGCGTCATTATCGGGCGGACCCTGTACGAGGGAGAGATCCTGTTAGAAGACGCATTGCGTGTGTGCAGTTGATCCGTTTTCCACCGGCTACGCCGGGGATCGAAGGAGAATTCTTGGATGACACAACAACGGTACCCTGAACCAACCGTGGGCGCATTGATCGTTAACCAACAGAACAGAGCCCTGTTCGTCAAGTCAAACAAGTGGAGAGATATGTACGCCATACCCGGCGGGCACATCGAGTTGGGCGAGACGATGGAGGAGGCTCTGAGAAGGGAGATCAAGGAGGAGACTGGACTTACTATCCACAGCATCGAGTTCGCCTCGTTGCAAGAGTTTGTCTTTGACGAGGCGTTTCACGAACAGAGACACTTCGTCTTTATCGATTTTGTCTGCAAGACGGATGCAGGCGAGGACACAGTCGTGCTGAACGAAGAAGGCCAGGACTATACCTGGGCCTCTCTTGACGAAGCACTTGGGCTCCCACTGGAGCCCTACACGAGACGGCTGATCCAGAATCTGGAGCGGACCGGGACAGCCCCAGACAGGCTTATCACTGGAAAATCATAACGCAAACATAGGAGGTCTGAACACATCATGGGAAACATCGAAGAAGCATCGTCGAACTTTGAAGCAGGTTTTAGTTGCTCCCAATCGATCGTCGCGGCCTATGGACCGGACATGGGTCTGGAGCGCATGCTAGCCCTGAGGGTCGCAGCCGGTTTGGGTGGTGGGCTGGCTAGCTCAGGGCAGACGTGCGGCGCGGTGAGTGGCGCGCTTGTCGTCATCGGCCTCAAGTACGGCAGGATAGAGGCAGATGACGAAGAGGCAAAGGAAAAGACCTACCAGCTTGGAGGAGAATTCCTAGAGAGGTTCGGATCCCACGCCGGATCAACCGTCTGTAGAGAGTTGCTCGGGTACGACGTCAGCGATCCTGAGCAGAAACAACTGGCCAAGGAAAAGGGGCTCTTCACCTCGGTCTGCCCCAGGCTCGTTCGGGACGCGGCCGAGATTCTGGAGCAAATCCTGCAGGAGGAATAGACCGTGTTAGCTAAACGAATCATTCCCTGTTTGGACGTCAAGGAAGGGCGCGTCGTCAAGGGCGTCAACTTTGTGAACCTGCGCGACGCGGGCGACCCGGTGGAGAACGCCCGGCTATACAATACCGAGGGCGCGGACGAGCTGGTCTTTTTAGACATCTCGGCCACGCCGGAGGGTAAAGCGACCACGGTGGACATGGTGCGCCAGGTCGCCGTCGAGGTCTTTATGCCGTTCACTGTGGGCGGGGGCGTGCGCACCGTCGAGGATGCGCGCGCGCTCCTGCTGGCTGGCGCCGACAAGGTGAGCATAAACACCGCCGCCGTGCGACATCCGCACATCTTGACAAGGGCCGCGGAGCGCTTTGGCAGCCAGTGCATCGTAATAGCCGTTGACGCCAAGCGGGTATCCCACGATCCACCCCGTTGGGAGGTCTATGTCAATGGGGGACGCACGCCCACGGGGCAGGATGCAGTAGAATGGACGGTGCGGGCGGTCGAAATGGGAGCCGGCGAGGTGCTTCTGACCAGTATGGATGCGGACGGCACGCTGGCCGGCTACGACCTGGCGTTGACCCGTACCGTAGCGGAGGCAGTACCGGTGCCCGTCATCGCCAGCGGAGGGGCGGGCAATCTGGACCATTTTGCCCAGGCCCTCACCGAGGGCAAGGCGGACGCGGCGCTGGCGGCGTCCCTGTTCCACGACCGGGTGATGAGCATTGGCGAGGTCAAAGCGTACCTGGCCGCCAGGTCCGTTCCAGTGCGTCCCACCGAATCAGCGGAATAACGAGTCAGACCAAATGAGCAAATCAGACAACCGCACGGTCAGTGAATCAGCAGGTGAGAGAATCCAGGTGCAGTTTGACCAACGAGGGCTGGTTCCAGCAGTAGTCCAGGATGCCAACACCGGTGAGGTACTCATGGTCGCCTGGATGAACGAGGAGGCACTGGAACGCACCTGTGAGACAGGACAGGCCCACTTTTGGAGCCGCAGCCGGCAGGAGTTGTGGCACAAGGGGGCTACGTCGGGTAACTTTATGAACATACGCGAGATCTGGGTGGACTGTGACGCTGACACGGTGCTGCTCAGAGTGGACCCTGCCGGCCCTGCCTGCCACACCGGTCGCCAAAGCTGTTTCTACCGGAGGTGGAAATGAAGAACAACGTGCTGGACGAGCTGTTTGCGACTATCATTGATCGGCAAGCATACCCACGGCCCGGCTCATACACAGCCAGGCTGCTGGAGGCTGGCGAAGACGAGATCCTGAAAAAGGTAGGTGAGGAGGCGATGGAGGTGATCCTGGCCGCCAAGGGGCAGGGAGACGAACGAGTTGTCTCTGAGATCGCCGATCTGTTCTACCACCTGCTGGTATTGCTGGCGGCACGAGGTCTCACATTGGACCAAGTCGAGGCCGAGTTAAAACGGAGGCGAAGATAAAAATGACGATCAAAAGAAGTCTATTCAGTGTGTATGACAAGACCGGGCTGGTGGACCTGGCACGCCCACTGGCCAAGCGGGGGGTCGAGATCGTCGCTAGCGGCGGCACTGCCCGCGCTCTGCTCCAGGCTGGCCTGAATGTGCAATCTGTCAGCGACGTGACTGGCTCTCCCGAGATCCTGGGAGGGCGGGTAAAGACGCTCCATCCCGCCATCCACGGCGGCATCCTCTCCCGCCGCATCCCGGCCGACCGAGAGGAACTGGAGGGCCAGGGCTGGGATGAGGTCGACCTGGTCGTAGTCAACCTCTATCCCTTTGAGGAGACGGCGGCCGATCCAAGCGCCTCGCTGGAGACCGTCATCGAACAGATCGACATCGGCGGCGTAGCGTTACTGCGAGCGTCGGCCAAGAATTATGCCCACGTGACCACGGTGTGCGACCCTGCGGATTATGAGCTTGTCCTCGCAGAGATCAACAGGCACGGGCAGGTGTCCCTGGAGATCCGACGGCAGTTGGCGGTCAAGGTGTTTGCCCACACCGCCGCCTACGACACCGCTATCTGGCGTTATCTGGGCAGGGACGCGGATGAACCGGCGGGGTTCCCTGAGCAACTGACGATGGGCCTCAACAAGCTGAACGACCTGAGATACGGTGAGAACCCGCATCAGCGGGCCGCATTGTACGCCCCCCCTGGTGTGACCGGTCCGCTGGGTGGACGGTTACTGCAGGGGAAAGCCCTCTCTTACAACAACTTGCTCGATCTGGACGCCGCGTGGCGGGCCTGTGCTGCCTTTGAAGGCCCCACCATCGCCATCATCAAGCACCTGAGCCCCTGCGGTCTCGCATCGGCCGACAGGCTGGCAGAGGCGTTCCCGCTGGCGCTGGCAGGAGACCCGGTCTCAGCCTTTGGGAGCGTCATTGCTGCCAATCGAATCGTCGACTTGGACACGGTCCGCGCGCTGGGCGATCTGTACATCGAGGCCATCGCAGCGCCCGCCTTCACCGCGGAGGCGCAGCAGGCCCTTGAAGCGCGCAAAGGATGCCGGTTGGTCGCGATAGGCCAATCAGAACCGGATCAATTGGAGATGCGGAGCATTCAGGGTGGGTTTTTGCTCCAGGACCCCGATCCGGGCGACCAGGCTGAGTGGCAGGCGGTCACCCAACGCGCTCCTACCCCCGCGGAGAAAAGAAGCCTGAGATTTGCCTGGCGGGCGGTCGCCCACGTCAAGTCGAACGGCATCCTGGTGGCCCAGGGCGAGGCTGCGGTCGGCATCGGCGGCGGACTGCCCAGCCGGGTGGACGCCGTCCGGCTGGCATTGGCCAAGGCGGGCGAACGGGCCCAAGGAGCGGTCCTCGCCTCCGATGCCTTTTTTCCATTCCCCGACGGCGTCGAGATAGCGGCCAGCCAAGGGGTAACGGCCATCGTCCAACCTGGAGGCTCAGTGCGCGATCAACAGGTCATCGAAACCGCCGATCGATCGGGACTGGCGATGTGCTTTACCGGCGTGCGCCACTTTCGGCACTGAAACCGGAGCTAGCGCCCTTTTTGCTGACCAGATTGGTCCAATCTTTAAGATTGGACCAATCTCTGGTTTCTCTTTGCGACCGAATATGCAACCCTATTCAATCGTTATACGTATATAGATTGCTAGAGCCTGGAGAGATTCAGGTAATGTGGAGCACGAGTTGACTACGGAAACTGAGTGGATCCAACAAGCCCGTGGAGGCGACCAGGCCGCCTTTGGTCGCCTGGTTATGGCCTATCAGACGCCCGTTTACAACCTGACTTACCGAATGCTGGGCAACGCGGGGGAAGCTGAGGATGCGGCGCAGGAGGCATTTCTGCGGGCGTATACACGCCTGCACAGTTACGATCCAGACCGGCCATTCCGGTCGTGGATGCTGTCTATTGCCTCCCACTACTGCATCGACCAGCTTCGCAAGCGGCGGTTCACGTGGCTATCGTTTGAGGACGAGATAGCGGCGCCGAACGGCTCGACGAGCAACGCAGCCACCATCGCCGAAGCACACCTGACCAGCGGGAATCCTAATCCGGAGGCGGTCGTAGCGGAGAAAGAGAAACAGGGACATGTACAGGAAATGCTAGGATCGCTTTCGCCCACTGATCGGGCGGCAATCACGCTTCGCTACTGGTACGACTATTCCTACGAAGAGGTCGCTGACTCGCTGGGCCTGACGGTGAGTGCTGTCAAATCGCGGCTCCACCGCGCCCGGCGCGGTCTGGCAACCATGGTGGAACAGGATGGAGACTATGGACTGCAAACGTGCTAGTAGAATGATGTCGCTGCGCCTGGATGGCAACCTGGATGGCGCCGAGATGACTCGCCTGGATGAACACCTGGGGGAGTGCAGCGCCTGTTTGGTCGAGTGGCACAGAATGCAGGCCATCGACAGCCTGCTGAGGGCTACTCCTATGGTCCATCCGCCGCTCAGGTTGCGGGTGCAGGTTATGGCCCGTTTGAGCCGGCGAGATCAGGCACGCCGGGCGATCATCGGCGGCACAGCACTGACGCTGGGGACGGTCACGCTGGCGCTGCTGACCCTGGCGCCAGCCCTGATCGGGCTGCTGAATGGACTGGGTATCGCACCCGCTCTGATCAGCGGCGGACCAGAGACGCTCAGCCAGTTGCTGCTCTTTGGCAGCACGATGGGCCGGGCAGTGTTGGTATTGATAGAAGCGCTCGCCCTTCCATTGGCAGCGCTGATTATGTGTAGCCTGTTGATGGCGCTGGCCGTCAACAGCCTGTGGATTCGTATGGTACGCCGAATGCGGGTCCGATCATAGTAGTACCTCGTCAAGGTAAAGATGATGGCCCGTCATTCTGAGCAGCTTGTCCTGAGCCTGGCGAAGGATAGCGAAGAATCTCTTGTCGAACAGAGAATCCCCACGCCGAGATTCCTCGCTCTGCTCGGAATGACCAGCGAAAACTTGACTAGGTCATAGTGTGCAAGAACGATAAAGACCGGTGGCCGGGCTTGCGGCTACCAAAGGAGTAGAAAATGAGAAAACTGACAATTGTACTCGCTGGACTTGTGTTGACGGGCAGCTCCCTGGCATGCTGTATCATGCCACAAATACCCGACATTGAGATCAACATGCCCGCCGTCGAAGTGGGAGATTTGCGGGAAGTACAGGAAGAGATCCCTCTCTCGGGCGCCGAATCGGCCACCGTCAAGATCAAGTTTGGCGCTGGCGAACTGAACATCGAGGCAGGAGATCCCGACTCACTGTTCGCCGGTCGTTTCCGTTACAATGTCGAGCAATGGAAACCGTCGGTGACCTACAAGGAAGGCGAACTGACGATCGAGCAGGGAGGGACCAAGAGAGAGTGGGGCATCCCAACCGGGAACACCCGCAACGAGTGGGAGCTCGAGTTCTCACCCCGGATACCGATCGAGATGAGGATCGACATCGGTGCGGGCGCGGGGAACCTGGACTTGAGCGGGCTGGGACTATCGGAACTCGATCTGAGAATGGGTGCGGGGGACTTTCAGGTCAGGTTCAACGAGTCGAACCCGGTCGAAATGCGCGATCTGACGCTGGAGACAGGGGCCGCCAAGCTGGACGTCAGGGGAATCGGCTACGCCAGTCCCGAGAAAGCGACCGTGAACGGAGGCGTGGGTGAGATCACGCTGGACCTTACGGGGACGTGGTCCAACTCGAGCGAGGTGGATATCACGGCCGGCGTCGGTTCCATCACCCTGCGCCTGCCCGACGACATTGGCGTGCAGGTCGAGACAGATGGTGGGCTGACAAACGTGGAGGCAGGGGAGTTCCGACGCACAGACGGCGCCTACGTGAATGACGCTTTTGGCGAGACAGAGGTAGAGTTACGCATCCACGTCACAACCGGCGTCGGCAATCTGCGGCTCGTCAGTGTATCGAACAACTAGAATCACCGCCCGGAGGTAAGGTATATGAAAGCTAAACTTACAAAGAGACGATGGGCTATCCTGATCATGCTGGTGCTGGTAGCTTGTGCGCTGGTCCCAACCACACCGGCGCTGGCCGATGGCGGCCCTCCCGACCCAGGGGGTGAAGGTACCGTCATCTGGAACGAAGACTATACGCTGGAAGAGGGAGAACAACTAGAAGGCGACCTGATCGTCTTTAACGGCAACGTGACGCTGGAAGAGGACAGCCAGGTCGAGGGGTCAGTCATCGTTTGGAACGGAAGCGCCAACATAGAGGGTTCTATCGCGGGTGACCTGGTTGTCTCCATCGGAGATATCCATCTTGGCCCCAGCGCCTCTGTGGATGGTCAGGTGGTGTGTACCTGGAACTGTGACGTCAAGCAGGACGAGGGTGCCCAAGTGGGCGGGGGCGTGTTCGAGGCCAATCCCTGGGAGGCATTGCGCCTGGACCATGAACGGGGCGTTCCCATCCCGGTCCCCTCCCCCATCAGCTTTTGGGCATCGGCTCCGGGACAGGCTTTGGGTTGGATACTCAAGCTAGTGCGCACGGTGGCCGCCATTTTGGTCGTCGCTGCGGTCGCGGGGTTGGTGGCGCTGATCTGGCCTCAGCCTACAGCTCAGATCGGGCACACCGTGATAGAAGCGCCGTGGCAGAGCCTGGGCATCGGCTTCCTCACCGTGGTCTCGGCTACGGTGCTCATCGTCGTGCTGGCGATCACCATCTGTCTGTCACCCATTGCTCTCCTGGCGGCCCTGGCGCTGGGCGCAGCCGGCCTGTTCGGCTGGATCGGAGTCGGCGCGGTGGTCGGGGAACGGATGCTACAGGCACTCAAGGCCCGCGAGACTGAACCGATGTGGGCCGCCGCATTGGGCACGCTGGTGGTCACGGCGATCAGCTCAGGGTTGAGCATAGCCTTTTGCCTGGCGCCGCTCGGATGGCTCGCGACCTTGATCGTGGGCTGTATGGGGTTGGGCGCTGTGGCGCTTACGCGGTTTGGTACGACGGCCTACGTCCCGACCACAGGCTCGGTCGATCCCCTCCCCACCCCCGCACCTGCGCCACCAGAGCCCGCACCAGTTGAGGAGATCGAGGAGCCCGAAGCTCCTGAGCCACCGGAAGACGAAGGGGAAAGCAGCGCGGAGTAGGACGCGGCACACGCACAGACACCGGGGAGCCCGCAGATAGGGCTCCCCGTTTTATTTGCAGGTGGTTGACGATAGCCCGCAAGAATCGCCCGCCGTATTCAGGTATCGCCTTGATGTAATGTGTGTTCCTATCTGCTCCCAGCTCAGTATGCTCAGGGTCGTCATCAGTATACTATACTTCCCCCTTCTGTCCCGATCATAACAGTCAGAATGCACGATAGCTCTGGACCGCGTCAATCTCGTTGCAGAACGAATACAGTTTTGGGATATCGCCCCACCTTTGGATAAAACCGGCCGTTTTCGCTTGACAACCCCCGATTATCCTGGTATCATGCGAGATATAGAACATTTGTTCTAATCTCCGACATCTCGCCATCAGCTCGAGACAAGCGCCAACAGCCAAGACCCACCCAACACATAGCACCTGAGCTGATGGCCTGGGACAAGGTCAGTCAAGATGCGCAAAAAGCTCGAGTTCCAGGCGGACCGGATCGAGACGGTGCTATCCGTGCACAAGATTCCAGCCCGGGTGACCGGCGGCACGGTGACGCCCCGATGGGTACGTTTCCAGGTGTTGCCCGCCGTGGGCGCCAAGATCTCCAAGATCAGAGGGCTGAGTGAGGAGTTGGCCGCTGCGCTCGGCGCGCGCAACTGCCGCGTGTCGAGGCGTGGGGCCGCCGTCGCCGTCGAGATTCCGCGCGACGACCCCCAGGCAGTCCGCCTGCTGCCCCTGCTCCGCCAACTCAACGACGGCGACAAAACGGAGGGCACTATCCCAGCGGTGACCGGTATCCTGGGTATCGCCGAGGACGGCGCGCCCCTGCTCATTCGCCTGCCCTCCCCCGACGTGGCGCACATCCTGGTGGCAGGGACGACCGGATCGGGAAAGACGACGCTCTTGCAAAGTATGATCCTCAGCCTGGCGATGGTCAACACAGCCTGTAGTGGTCAGTCCCGGGCCTGCGGCTCCCAATTGAGCATACTCCTGCTGGACCCCAAAGGTCACGCCTTTGCCCCCTTCGAAGGACTGCCTCACCTGGCGCGCCCGATCATCCGGGACGTGGAGGAGGCAACCGAGGCCCTGCAGAGCCTGGTACGCCTGATGGAGCGCCGCAGTGCCTCCCCCACCCCTCCGGGAGGAGACAATCCATCGTCAGGGCAGCCGCGCATCGTGTTGGTGATCGACGAGTTAGCCGACCTGCTGATGGTCGGTGGCAAACGAATACAACAGGCCCTCACCCGCCTGACCCAGCGCGGGCGGGAGGCTGGCATCCACGTCATCGCCGCCACCCAGAAACCAACGGCCGCCGTCCTGGGCTCGCTGATCAAGGCAAACTTTCCGGTGCGGCTTGTGGGGCGGGTGACGAGCGCCGAAGATGCGCGCACGGCCACCGGTTGGAGCGGCACCGGAGCCGAGCGATTGCTGGGACGGGGGGATTTCCTGGCGGTGGCGGAGGGACGAGTGGTCAGATTCCAGGCAGCGCACATCTCCCAGGAAGAGATCCGGGAGATCGTAGACCAGATGGAACGAGACGCGAGACGATTGACGGAATCAGATCTGCTTCAACCGGTGAGGCAACTCCGGGACAGTTTTGGAGGGGGGAGGTAAAGATGGATAGGAGATCAGATTCGGTCAACCGATGGGCTCGAATCAGGACCTTTGCTGGACTCGCCGGGATCGCCTTTGCCGTGACGCTGGCGCTGGTGATTGGCAATCGCCTGAGCGATGAGGCGCTGGCCGTTTTGGCCGGCGCGGCGTGCGGGGTCGGGGCAGCGATTCCCACCAGTTTACTCATCGTCGCCATCACGCAACGGCCACACAAGCAGTCGTCCGCCGATCACCCACACGCGTACCCCCCCGTGGTCGTGATCGCGCCCCCCGGTTCGGGGCAGCAGACGGACGCGTGGAACCACGTCCCACCATCAATGATCCCACCGATGGAGCGCAACTTTAGCGTGGTGGGAGGCGCAGAGACAGACACCGAATCACCGGGATATACCAATTGAGGAGCCTATCGATCCAGTCGGACGAGGTGCATCGCACCAGTAACAGCCTATTCGGGCCGGTCGGGATAGAAATCAATCACCTTCTGTCCCCCCGCGCTAGACTGCGCCGCGGTCCGCCCCCTCACGTCCTCGGGCACGAACGCCACACCAGCAGTCCCTTGTATGGCCTGTGTCAATGTCTCCAGCGGCAGAGCCAGGCCGATCAAAGTGCGCGACTCGGTCACGACAAAACGAGGTGCATCCGGTCTTCCCACCAGAGCCGACCGTGCCGGGTCCCAGACCAGGAAATAACCCTCATACGCGCCCCTGGTGTCGTTGTAAGAAACCCCGATGGCCGCTTCGTATCCCAGGTCTGGATTGATCTGAGCCGTGCCTACCGGACGACCCGTGGCCGCGTCACCGTCCACATCCAGCACAAAGACCCAATCTGTCAAAACGGGGGGAGGGTCAGGAATGGGATCGTAGAACGAGAGCCACAGCAAAAGCTCACCTTCGCTCGCCCACTGGGCCAGTTCAACGGGAACTCGCTCGTCTGGCTGAAGCGACAGCCGTAGATCAAGGTCAACATTGGCAGACCGAATATCCACGCCTCCAGGCGCTCCCTCGACCAGCGCCCCACTGCCATAGACTTCAACATCCCCTTGCAGGTCGAACACCGGTGTGGGAGACGGCTCCGGCAACGGGGAGAGGGTCGGAGATGGTGACAGGGTCGGTGCTTCGGTCGGGGCAAGCGCCTCAGTTTGCTCTGGAACGTTCGTCAGCACGGCAGTAGGCATCGGCGTGGAAGTAGGTAGAGCAACAGCGGTAGGGGTCGAAGTGCTCACCGCCAGCTTTGATGAGGCAGGCCAAAACGTCCGCGCGAGCATAACACCCGCAATACACAGGACAAGAAAACCGATAACGCCCACTGACGCCAGCCGAACCGTCCTGGCACGTTGTTGAGCCTCAAACTCGCGGTATTCGCGCATGATCATCCGTTTCCTATTGTTTTTGGCCTACAGCACCAAAGGCAACCTCATCGCCACGGTGCACCCACTATGACCTGGCACACAGTATAAAGCAAGCTTGCGCAAACGTCAAAGCACAGCAGCTTGTGATTTTGCCCACTTGACAGGGTAAACTGCTCAGTGTATAATGCGAATGCTCGATAATCGATAATCGATAATCAGAGATTACGCGTGCACTCTGTTCTGCAAGGTTGTGATGTCTTCTGTTTCACAATCACAAGTTGCCCCACCAACGTATAAGAAAGTGCTATTCCAAGTTAACCCCATGTCTCACCAAGAGCCGTAACGCTGTCCTTTTCGCTTCGACATACTGCGGTGAGGCTCTAACTATGTTGTCAAGAAAGGAGGACACCATCGCGAAACCACAGGGCTGACGAGGGTTGTGCAGCGTGACAAGCAATCACGCAGTCGGTGATTCCGTAATGGGCCAAGGCCCACAAAACCCACGAGGAGGTATACACAAATGACAGATCCAAATGAGGTTCTAGGCACATTTTTCGGCGACGATGAATTCCCGGTCGAGTGGGAAAGCGAGGAAGAGAAGAGTCTGTTCTGGTTCTATGACGACAACCATTGCCCCCGTCCGATCTCGCCCATGTTCTGGAGCTTGAATGGCTGGTGGGGACCGACGCTGGATTATATGTACCGGCGTTTTGGCTTCCCCCTCGGCAAGGCGTGGATCGGCAAGCGCGTCAACGGCTACCTGTACAGCGCCATCGTGCCACGCGAGGCCGAGTCGGCAGGTATGCTTGGCCCATACTATATGTGGATCATGTCCACCTACGCCAGCAATTTCCTGGACTGGTGGAATGACCGCTATCTGCCCGAAATCGCCCGCAACTTTGAATACCTGGACACCTACCCCACCGAGGAAGCCTCTCTTCAGGAATTGATGGTCTATCTGGAGGAAGCCATCGACATCCAGGAGCGGCACTTTCGTCTGCACTGGATCCTGAACCTGGCCCAATTCCAGTCCTCGATGGACCTCCAAGCGGCCGTGGGCGAGGTCGTCGGCGAGGTGGATCCCGCCCTCGTCGGTCGGATCTTGATCTCAATCAAGGACCGCAACTGGGACAGCCTGGATGCTCTTTGGAAGCTCAAGGAACAGGTGAAAGCCGATTCAGAGTTGAAGGCGACCTTTGAGGCTGGGGAAACCGCATCCGTCATCATACCCGAGCTGGAAAAGAGCGAAAAGGGCAAAGCCTTCTTGGCGGATGTGGAAGCCTACTGCAAAGAGTACGGCGTCAAGCCCTCATTGTACCCCCACGAATACGTCAACAAGCTGTGGGTCGAGGACTTTACACCCGCCGTCGAGACAGTCAAGGGCTACCTGGCTGCCGATTACGACTTTCCTTCCGAGTACCAGCATATGGTGGACGACCACTATGCGGCCATCGAGGAACTCAAGGCATTGGTGCCTGATACAGCTTCGCCTGAGCAACGGGAGAAACTGGAAACCGCCGTCGAACTGGCCACCCGTATGATGCCCCTCACTCCCGACCACCACTTCTACATGGATCAGGGCACATTCTCCCGAATGCGCCTCGTCCTGCTGGCGGTCGCCCGCCGCATGGTCAAAGAAGGACTGCTAAAGGACGCAGAGGACATCATGTTCCTGGAGTACGATCAGTTGCGCGCCTATGTGGCCAACCCTGATGGCTATGACGGTCAGGCCGTGATCAAGGCTGGGCGCGGCGCCTACGACAAGGCACACCAGATTCGCCCGCGCGGCTGGGTCGGTACCGTGACCCACTGGGCGATGTACGAAGAGCCCTACCACACCCTCTGGGGCTGGCCCCAGCGCTGGGAACGCGCCCAGGCAGGCGAAGATGTGATCGAGGGGGTGGTGAAAGGTCTTCCGGCCGCGGCTGGCGTCGTGGAAGGCGTCGCCCGGGTGGTAGTTGGGACCGAGGACTTTGACAAAGTGAAGCGCGGCGACATCCTGGTCTGCATCATGACCAACCCAGCCTGGGTGGTGCTCTTTAGCAAGGTCAAGGGCGTGGTCACCGACACCGGGGGCGTGCTGTGCCACACGGCCGTCGTGGCGCGCGAGTTCGGTATCCCGGGCGTGGTGGGAACCGGCGACGCGACCCATCGCATCAAGACGGGCGATCACATCCGCGTGAACGGCAGCACCGGCATCGTCGACATCTTGGCTTAGGAATAGGATTCGAACCCAGCTTTTTCGGTCCTTACACGCAGAATGGGTCTGGGGAGAACCAGTGCCCCGGACCCATGTTTTGGACGGATGGGTTCCTTATGAAAGGTCACAGACTATGAAATCAGGATACACAGGGAAGGTACTACAGATCGATCTGAGCGATGGAACAGTCGACGTGGAACCGTTGGACGAAACCTTTGCCAAGACCTACATCGGCGGGCGGGGCTTTACGTCGAGGCTGCAATACGACCTCATCCCCAAACAAGTCGACCCCCTCGGACCGGAGAACGTGCTGATCATCGCGCCCGGTGCGTTGACGGGCACGTCGGCGCCCTCTGCCGCACGGTTCGTCGTGGCCGGACGATCCCCGCTGACCGGGATCCTTGGGGATGCCAACTCGGGTGGATTCTTTGGCGCGATGCTCAAGCGGGCCAGTTACAGTCTCGTCCTGATCCGTGGCCAATCGCCACACCCGGTCTACCTCAAGATCGACGACGACGAGGTGGAGCTGCGGGATGCACGCCATCTGTGGGGCAAGGACGTGCACGAGACCACCGACGCCATCCAGGCGGAAGGGCGAGGATTCCACGTCGCCGCTATCGGTCAGGCCGGCGAAAACCTGGTCCGCATAGCGGCGATCATCGCCGACAAAGATCACGCTGCGGCGCGGACCGGCCTGGGGGCCGTGATGGGCGCCAAGCGGTTGAAGGCCATTGCTGTGAGATCGAGGAAAGACTTTCCCTACCGTGACCGGACTGCTTTCAAGGAACTGGTTGACGAGCTACTAGAGATCGAGCGAAATGACAGGCGGGCTCGGGACTTTTCTGCGCGTGGGACGCTTGGCACGCTGATGGACCATCACTCGGCCATCGGAGCGATGAACACGCGTAACTATCAGTATGGTCAGTTCGAAGGTAAGGAACAGATCGATGGTCAAGCCCTCTCGGCGGAGTACCTGGTGCGGACGACCGGTTGCTACCGCTGTTCGTTGCGGGCCGACCGGTATTGTCGGGTGGAAAACGGCGAATTCGCCGGCGTCGAGGTCGGTGGACCCGAGTACAGCACAGCCGTGGCCCTGGGTTCGGGCGTGGGGGTCGACCACATCCCCGCGATCCTCAAGGGCAACGACCTAGCCAACCGGTATGGACTGGACACAATAGACCTGGGGGGCGTGATAGCCTTCAGCATGGAGCTGTATCAGCGAGGTATCCTCAGCAAAGAGGAGGCCGACGGCCTGGATCTGACGTGGGGCAACTACCACGCGATGCTAGATTTGATCGAGCGCATTGCCTTCCGGGAGGGGCCCTTTGCCGACCTGCTGGCCAACGGCGTACAAATGGCGGCACAGGAAATCGGGCGCGGTGCGGAGCGGTATGCGGTGCACGTTAAAGGTATGACCCCTGCGCCACTCGACGCACGCCCCGTCAAGGTCTACAACTTTCGCTATGCGGTCTCACCCCGAGGCGCCGACCACCTGCGCATCTCCTGTCCGGGCGGCTATGCCCTGGACGAGCTTCCAATCCTTGAGGCGGCGGAGAAGCTGCGATACTGGCAGGGCATCATCGCCGTCCCGGATCTGATGGGGGTGTGCAAATTCGCCTACACATACTACACCGAGACGCCGGACGTCGCCATGCACAGGACGCTTGACATCGTTCCCCGGCTCTACACAGCAGCCACCGGGCTCGAGCTCACACGTGATGAACTGCTCGACACCGCCGCTCGGGTCACCAATATCGAGCGCGCCCACAACTGCAGGTTGGGTCTAACCGCTGCCGACGACACGCTGCCGCCGCGTTTCACACAAGACCCGATGCCTGCCGGGCCTTCCAAGGGCAAGGTGTACGACATCTTGGAGCCGATGAAAGAAGCGTGGTACACGGTTCAGGGTTGGAACACGGAGACCGGAATACCGAAACGTGATCGGCTAGAGGAACTGGGGATTGGAGACATCGCCGACGATCTAGAACATCACGGTGTAGACATTTCCTAGCACAAGGTGGACAACGCCAATGAAACGTATCTATGTGATCGAAGATCTTTGCAATGGGTGCCGGCTGTGCGAGACGTTCTGTTCGTCGCTGGCTGACGGGGTGTTCGACGTGGCCTATTCATCCTCGGATCGGACACGGGCCCGGGTCAGGGTGATCAAGATCCCTGGAGAGGAAAAGGACATCCCCATAGTAGATTGTGATGGCCGATGCGTACGTCCACTGAACAGCGACGGCGGCCCAACCTGCGTCGCCGTATGCCCAACTGGCGCTCTGATCTACGCGGAACAGGAAAACGCCGTCGCCAAGCGCCTGGCGTTGGAGGAGGCCAGAGAGGCACACGGCCTGTTCAAGGTGATCGCCCCCTGGAAGTGGCCCCTGCCCTGGCGAAAGCCTGAGACGACCCGAGGCAACAGCGGCGGAGAAGGTGCATGATGGCGCGAGATAACAAGGTTCAAACAATCCTGCGGGTGGATCTATCCACCGGCAGCAGTCACCTGGAGGATCTTCCGGAGGAATGGACGCGCAAGTATCTCGGCTGCCGGGGGATCAACGCACGGCTGCTGTTTGACGAGGTTCGACCCGACACGGATCCACTGGGACCTGACAACGTGCTTTTCTTTGGCACCGGCCCGATGGATGGTGTGCCGATCGGCATGGGGCGCATGTCGGTGGCCTGCAAGTCGCCTCGGGGCAGCGTAGCGGAGGGGAGCTTTGGTGGATTCTTTGGCCCCGAGATGCGGAGAGCCGGTGTTGACTACGTGGCGATTCGAGGTAAGGCAGATCACCCGATCTACCTAAGCATCGAGGACGGAACAGTCGAGATTCGAGACGCCACTCACCTGTGGGGCCTCAAGACAGACGAGACAGACGCAGCACTCCATCGTGAGTTCTCCGATCCAAACGTCCAGCTCCGCTACATCGGCCCTGCCGCTGAGAACCTGGTGCATGCCAGCCCCATCTTTGGGAACCTCAACAACAGCGGGGGGCGTGCCGGGTGTGGTCAGGTGATGGGCAGCAAGCGGCTGAAAGCCATCGCCGCACGCGGATCGCAAGGGATTCGAGTTGCCGATTACGACGCCTTCCTGGAAGCCTACAAAGTACTAAGGCAGCGGTTGGATTTGGCAACGTCGCGGGATATGTGGACACCGGTCTGGTCCACCTACGGCGCGCCTGTGCTGGCCCGGCTGTTCCCCGACCTGGGCAACCTGATGACGCGCAACGCTCAGGAGATGAGCTGGGATTATGATAAAGCCATGCGCATCTCCGGTGAGCCCTACCTCGACGACTATGTCACCAAGGCAAAGGCCTGCTACTGCTGCCCGTGGCCCGCCTGTCAGAAGTTACACCAGATCAAATCGGGCAAGTACCAGGGCTTTAAGGGCGGCAACTACTGGGCTGCCCAGCCGGTAGCGTTTGGGTCGCTGATCGACAATGACGATCTGGATTTGATCCTGGTGATGTCCGGGCTGTGCAACCAATATGGACTGGACGTCTTTCACGTCGGCTACACGCTGGCTTGGGCGATGGAGTGTTTTGAAAATGGCATACTGACCGAGACGGACACGGACGGGCTGGAACTCCGGTTCGGTTGCCCGGACAAGGACGGTCTGGTCGATCTGATCCGCAAGATTGCCCTACGGGAGGGTTTTGGCGATCTGCTGGCACAGGGGTGCGCCGAGGCCGCCAAGATCGTGGGCCAGGACTCCGAGCGGTTCTGCCTGTCGGTGAAGGGCCAGGAGCTGGAGGGGATTCCCCAGCGGAACCTCTACATGGTGGCTCTGGGCATCGCTGTGAGCGAGGTAGGCCCTGATCACACACGCTGGTATCCGCCCTATCCCTGCAATCCCGGCCTCATCTCGAAGGAAGAGCTGGCAGAACTCGGTATCGATCTGGACCTGCGGCTGGCGTTCCAGGGGCGTAACCCGGAACAAAAGGGGAGATTGCTGCGCTGGTTCACTATCAGCCGGGCCGTCGTGGAAAGCATGCCCAGTTGCGTGTTCCTGGTGCGGGATACCCTGGGGCTGGACATGCGGCCCTGGTGGAATTTGTTCAACGCGGCGACCGGGGCTGATCTGGACTATGCCGAGTTCATCTTGGCGGGCGAGCGGCTCATGAACCTGGATCGGGCGTTCAACGTACGTGAGGGATACCGTCGGGCCGACGACCGTCCTCCGATCCGAATGTCCACCGAGGATGTGCCTGGCTTTGGATACCCCAAGCTGGCTCCAGAGGTGTTTGAGCCGATGTTGGACGAATACTATGAGGCAAATGGGTGGAGCGCGGACACATCGATTCCAACACGTGGTAAACTGGAGGAACTGGGAATAAGCGACGTGGCCGACGAGCTCGACGCATTGGGAATCGAGGTGGCACAATGAAGCACCTCCAATTGCGATACGTCGCCCACGTCACGACACTTACCAGCGCTCTCCAGGAGAGCCACCAAACGGAGGTGGCCACTTTGCGGGAATTAGTAGACGAGTTGGATCTAGCGTATGGTGGATTTCGCAAGTTGTTTGTGAATCCCGAAACCAGACAGTTGAATCTTAATACGATGATCTACTACAGCGATCCAGGCGAGGTCCCGATCTCGGTCATAAACCTGGATCACCCGGTGAGCGATGGCGGAACCGTCACATTCTGGTAAAAGGAGCAAACAATGACAAAACTGATTGATCTGAGCATGGAAGTGAGCGGGGATATGGTGGTCTTTCCTCGGGTGGCTCGCCCGATCATGGCGATGCTGGAAAGCTGGGAGGAGTTTGCCAGCAACATCGGTGCGGCCGAGTATGGCACCACCTGGCTGACGGCCCACTATGTCGTCGTCCTGGGGGATCACGTGGGCACTCACGTAGACTCGTTGAGGCATATGCGTGACGATGCCCCTGGCCCCGATGGGATTCCCCTGGAGTACTGTTACGGCGACGGCGTCGTCCTCGATTTCAGCGACAAACCGGTCGGCTATGGCATCACCGCCGAGGATTGCCAGAAAGAGCTGGGCCGCATCGGCTACACCCTCAAGCCACTGGACATCGTCCTCATCAAGACCGGGGCGGGGCGCTACAACACCGAGCTGCGCTACCTGACCGATCACTGCGGTATGACGGGCGAATCGACCAATTGGCTCATCGACCAGGGGATCAAGATGGTGGGCATTGATGCGGTCACCTGGGACCGCCCGGTCAAATCGATGTTCGAGACAAAAGAGTTCTGGCCGGCGCACCAGGTAATGATAGAGCGGGAGTACTATCACCTGGAGAACATGGCCAACCTGGACGCCATCCCGGTACCGTTTGGATTCAAGGTTTCTGTCTTTCCCATCAAGTGGAAGGGCACGACGGCTGCGCCTGTACGCGCCGTGGCTATGCTGGAAGATTAGGAGCAGTTTCGGCCTATGACGTGCCATGTGGCCATCTTGGGCTCACTGGACACAAAAGGGCTGGAGGTAGACTTTCTTCGGCATGTGGTCCGCGCCGAAGGGGGGCAGCCGCTCGTGGTTGACACCGGCGTCCTGGACAAGCCCACCACGGCTGCCGACGTCACCCGGCACGAGGTGGCCCTTGCGGCAGACACTAGCATCGAAGCGCTGATCCAGCAGGGCAACAAGGCGTATGCGCTGGTGACTATGGCTGAAGGCGCCAGCGCTATTCTGCTCAAGCTGTTCCAGGCGGGGCAGTTGGGAGGCGTGCTGTCGATCGGAGGCTCCCGGGGCACGGCCCTGAGCACTCGCGTGATGCAATCTCTGCCGGTGGGTTTACCCAAGCTGATGGTCTCTACTATGGCCAGCGGTCACAATCCCTTTGGGCCTTATGTCGGCACAAGGGACATCACCCTGATGCACTCGGTGGCGGACGTGCAGGGCATCAACGCTGTGACGCGGCCGATCTTTACCAACGCCGCAGCGGCCATCGTCGCGATGAGCCGCGTTGGTACGCCGGTTCAGCGCGGAGAGAAGCGGGTACTGACAGCCTCGATGCTCGGCGTAACAACCACGTTGGTGGGGCAGATTCAGGCGCTGATGGACCCGGAAAGGAATGAGGTCATCGCGTTTCACGCCGTCGGTACCGGTGGGCGGGCGATGGAAGAGCTGATCGACAGCGGCCTGGTCGAAGGGGTGTTTGACGTCACTCCAGGGGAGATGACTCAGTTCATAGTGCAAGGTTCGTTTTCCGCCGGCCCAGACCGGATGAAGGCGGCTGGACGGCGAGGCATTCCCCAGGTCATCGCCCCTGGCGGCCTTGATTTTATCATCGAAGGGTCACTGGACGAATTGCCGGCCGAGTATCAAGATCGTAGGACGATGGTCCACACGCCCACGATCACGCTGGTGCGTACATCGCCTGAGGAGATGGCGGCTGTGGCGCGCCTGATTGCGGAGCGACTGGCTGAATCCGCTGGGCCGGCAGCGATGATCCTTCCGCTACGTGCCTTTGGCTGGTTTGCAAGGGAGGGACAGCCGCTGCACGATCCCGAGTCAGACCGGGCCTTTGTCGAGACGTTCAAAGCCCACGCGCCAGCGCAGGTCAGGATCGTCGAGATGGACACGCACCTGAACGAC
This sequence comes from uncultured Anaerolineales bacterium, assembly GCA_964444825.1. Classification (GTDB taxonomy): domain Bacteria; phylum Chloroflexota; class Anaerolineae; order B4-G1; family B4-G1; genus CAYUIS01. The sequence goes on from CAYUIS010000003.1 coordinate 56,923, forward strand.
CCGGAGGTGGGCAAGATGGCGATCCAACTGATGCACGAGATGCTGGAGCAGGGGACCAGATAGGAGCAAGACGCCGCGATGCAGGTTCACGTGCAGCCTTTCTCTTTCCTGCGAGATGCACTCAATCACACTCCCGACGTCGGTCTGGAGAACAATCACGAATAGACGTGGTATTGCCGGAGGTTGACAACTATGACTTTGTTTGACGCTTATCTGAATCTATACAATCTGAAGGACAAGGTGGCCCTGGTGGCCGGAGGCGGAGGTGGCATCGGCAGCGCCATCTCCGAAGGGCTGGCCGCCTACGGCGCAACCGTCATCGTATGTGATCAGGCCAGGGCGAAGGCCGAGAAGGTGGCAGCCGGGATCGAGGCTGCCGGCGGCCAGGCATGGGGCACGGAACTGGACATACTCGACTTTGAGGCTGTGCGCCGCTTCATGGGTCAGGTAATCAAGCGCTATGGTCGCCTGGACATACTGGTGAACTGTGTAGGCACGCACAAGGAGGCCCCGGCCGAGGACTATGCCGAGGACGACTGGGATCGGGTGCTCGACCTCAACCTGAAAGCGGCCTTCTTCCTGTCCCAGGCGGTCGCCAGGGTACAGTTGCCACAAGGAGGGGGCAAACATGTCCATATCACCTCCGTTCGCAGTATGCTGGGCATCCGCCGGGGTTACGTGGCCTACTGTTCCAGCAAGGGGGCTATGAACCTGATGATCAAACAACTGGCGACCGAATGGGCCAAGTACAACATCACGGTCAATGGCATCGCCCCGACGTTTACGCGCACCGAGCTGGTAAAGGATTACCTGGAGGACCCCGACTTTTACAACCCTTTGGTAGCCCGCATCCCGCTGGGACGCATCTGCGAGCCGATCGACCTGGCGGCACTGGCGATCTATCTGGCAGCGCCTGCCTCTGACTTTATCACCGGGCAGATCATCTTTGCCGATGGTGGTGTGACAGCAACCCAATAAGGAACAGCCGATCATGTCGGATAAATCGTGTGTGTTGTTTGGCGAGATATGTCGCAAAGATGTATCAGTGGCTGGAGGCAAAGGGGCCAACCTCGGGGATATGGTTCAGGCCAATCTCCCCGTTCCGCCTGGTTTTGTCATCTGCGCCCCGGCCTACCGGGAGGTGGTGCAGCGTTGTGACCTGACAACCAGGATCGAAGGGATGTTAGCAGGTGTGGATCACGGCGATAGCGCACAACTCCAGGCGGTCGAAGGGCAGATCCGCGAACTGTTCGAGGACATCCCGATTGCGGGTGAACTGCACCACGTGATCGTGGAACGGTACCGCGCCCTGGGTGAAAACGTGCCGGTGGCGGTTCGATCGAGCGCCACCGCCGAGGATCTGGCCGGAGCCAGCTTTGCCGGACAGCAGGAGACGTTCCTGAACGTGGTAGGCGAGGTGGAACTGCTCGACGCGGTGCGTCGATGCTGGTCCTCCCTCTACACCTCCCGGGCCATCTTTTACCGGCAACAGAGAGGCTTTGGCGATGTCGAGGTCTCGATGGCCGTGGTTGTCCAAAAGATGGTCAACTCGGAAAAGTCCGGTGTCATCTTTACGGTAGATCCCGTCTTTCGTAACCATTATCACATGGTGATCGAGGCGGTCTGGGGCCTGGGTGAGGGCGTAGTATCAGGCGCAATCACCCCCGATCACTACAAGTTGGACCGGGAGACATACGAGATCGTTTACGAATTCGTGCCCGAAAAGCGAATCATGTTCTGCCAGGGTGACGATTGCGGCATTATCGAGATGGATGTACCGTCCGACAAGGTAACGATGCGCATCCTCACGGATGCTGAGCTACAACAACTGGTGGACATGGGCAACAAGATCGAGCAACACTTTGGCTGCCCTCAGGATATCGAATGGGGTATCGAGAACGACGACATCTATCTCCTCCAGAGCCGGCCAATCACGAATCTGTAGAGGATGAACCCATCATGACCGATTTCATCGAGTTTGACAGCTTTCTGCAGCGAGCCTGCGAACTTGGAGCCATTGAGGCCAAGATCATCGACCCTGACAGCATCGTGATTGCTGCGTGGGTCAGGCTAAAGTGCCAGTTTGGCTGTCCGCACTACAATACGCGCCATTACTGTCCACCGCATACACCCACCCCAGAGCAGATGAAGTCTGTCATCGATTGCTACTCGGTCGCGCTCCTGTTTCACAGTCTGGGCATGGAAATCAGTCCCCTGAACCTGGCGTACGAGTTGGAGCGTGAAATCTTTCTCAGCGGGTACCACAAGGCGCTTGGTTTTGGCGCTGGACCGTGCTGGCTGTGCAAGAAATGCAACCCTGAGAGCTGCATACATCCCTTGGAGGCTCGCCCTTCGATGGAAGCATGCGGCATCGACGTGTATGCTACCGTCCGTGCCCACGGATTTCCCATTCAGGTCGTGAGAGACCGGTCCGAGGTGCCCAATCGCTACGGTCTGATCCTGATCGAATAGAGGGGTGTGGCCGCTGGATAATTCCGTCTGCTGGCAAACCGCCAGAAGGAAAAGGAGGAGAATGATATGCTGCTATTGAGTGAAGAATTCGCTTCTGGTGAAGCACGTTTGCGCGTGGACGTGCACGGCTCCGGACCGTTGGAGCACGTCCTAGATGATATGACCTTCCTAAACTATCGCCTCGCCAGCGTGGAGGTTGTAGCCGAGCCGACCAGCCAAGCACCCCACCTGGTCTGGCACCGGGACGCGTCCCAGAAGAGCATCCGCTACGAGGATCAGACGCTCATCCTGGCAGGAGACTGGTTCCAGGGCGAGCTGCAAAAGATCATCGTCTCTGCACTGGCGCTCCAGATGGAGAAGGTTGGTTTGCATCCTTTCCATTCTTCGGCCGTGCGCTATCGGGACCGCACGATTATGTTTATGAGCGGTGAGGCCAATCACGGCAAAACAATGTGCCAGATCGAAGGGTGCCGGCGCGGAGGCTTGGTCGTCTCCACCGAGACCACCGTGACCGACGAGCGCGGCTGGGCGGTGATGGGTTCCAAGAACGTCTTTTTGAAGAAACGGGCCAAAGGGACCGAGCGCGCCGATATCCCCGACGCCCAAAAAGGGGCTGCCAAGTTCTTTGATGAGACCCCCACGTTCGTCAACTATGAGAAGCCTAGCGACGTTGATTTGGTTATCCTGCCCGCCATCGACGGCAACTTTGACACCCAGGTGGTAGAGATGACCCCATTCGAAAAAGAGTATCAGACCTACCATTCACTGGCAAACTACTTTGGCCTGGCGCAACTGCTGGCCTCGGGTCACCCGATGCCCATGATCGACACCGACGATCTGCGAATCGCGCGCGCCGACTTTTGTTTTCGCTTTGCCAAACGTACCTACACCCTGATCCGGGCCAAGAACCCGCAGCTCTTGTTGGACGAGGTGGAGAAACTGGCGTAAACTGCGCGGGACAGCATCACAGATTTGATGTCTACTCGTGGTCGAGGTGAGGAGGGAAAACGGTGAACTCTGTACGCACACCGCGGAATTCCGAGACGGATGAAGCCCTACTATCGCGCGTCGTACTCAGTGACCAGGTCAAGGAATTCATCATAGACGCGATCATGAGCGGCGAGTTCAAGCCTGGGGATCGCGTCGTCGAAAGCTCTCTGGCGCGCCAGCTGGGCGTCAGCCAGGCTCCAGTGCGCGAGGCGATCCGTGACCTGGTGTTACTGGGCTTTCTAGCGACAGAACCTTACAAGGGCACCTCGGTACGCTCTTTCTCTCCCGAGGAACTGTGGGAGGTCTACACCGTGCGTGCGGCCCTGGAATCGCTAGGGGCTCGTTTGGCAGCCTCTCGCCTGACCGAGGCGAATGCGGAGACGCTGCGCGAAATCCTGGACCAGATGGTTGATGCCGGTCGAAAGCACGACTTTGATCGAATGACGCAACTGGACAATGATTTTCACGGGACGATCATGCAGGTCTCGGGCAACATGCTGTTGTATCAACTGTGGCAGACGCTACGGTTTGGATATTGGACCATCGTCACTGCAAAAATGTCCAGCTTCGATCTGGAGCACCTGGCCGTCCGTCACGAAGAGCTGCTGGACGCCCTCAAGTCACGTGATCCTGAAAAGGCATCGCACGTTATGCAACACCACATCGAAGACCTGGGCAAACCACCAACGAATATAGAGGCCGAAAATGAATGAGCAGCAAGCTGTCGAGCAGGCACGCGCCACCTTTATCACCGAGGACAATATCCACGGCTGCGCCGAGACCACGCTCATGGTCCTGCAACAGGCCTATGGCTTGCCCGCTGCCACCGACTCGTCGCCGGCGATGGCCCTGAACGGCGGCGTGGCCTGGAGCGGCGGTTGCTGTGGCGCGATTACCGGGGCAGCCATGGCGGTAGGCCGCCTGGCCGCCCAACGGATCGCCGACCACAAGGAGGCCAAAAGGACTGCCCGCAGCATCATCATACACCTGATGGATGATTTCCGCGTCGCGTATGGCCACGTCAACTGCCAGGACCTGGTCGGCCTGGACATCTCATCCGAGGAAGGGCATGCCGCGTTCATCGAGGGACAGGTTTGGCATACCGTCTGTATGGACCAGATCGAGTTCGCTCTCCGCAAACTGGTGGCGCTCCAGGACGACCAGGTCTGGCAGGAAACGATTCGTCAGTTCCGGACCTAGTCTCCTCAGACAGGGGATACGCCATCGCGACATAGAGGAGTAGCTATGCCTTTTGAGATCACCATGCCCCAATTGGGGCTGACCATGGAAACAGGGATTGTTGTCGAATGGTTGGTCAAAGAGGGGGAGCAGATTTCACCAGGCCAGGAAATCCTTGACGTCGAAACAGACAAATCTGTCGTCGCCGTCGAGGCTCGCCAGGCGGGGACCATCGCCCGTATCCTGGTGCTGCCTGGACAGGACGTGCCGGTGGGAACGGTCCTTGCGGTCGGCGTTAGCCCTGGCGAATCCCTGCCCGCCGAGTGGCAACCCGACCAGCCCGCTATGCCATCGACGCCCGCGCCCAAGCCAGTTACCCAAGGTAACCAGACGCCAGCGACTCGGGCTTTTTCCCGAGCCGGCCCCCAGCAAGTATCCTGGAAAGCCCGCAGGATGGCCCACGAGGCCGGCTTGGATCTGACAGGAGTGAACGGCAGCGGACCTGGTGGCCGGATCGTGGCCAAGGATGTAGCCCAGGCTTTGGCAACGCCGCCCGTGGAAGAACCAGCGCCGGCCAGTGTCTCCCCAGTTGCTGCCCAACTAGCGAGCACCTTGGGCTTGGACCTGCAGCACGTGGCAGGCAGTGGCCCTGAAGGACAGATTAGACAAACTGACGTGATCGCCGCTGCGGCTGCGGTGATTCAAGGGCGGGCAGGCCCTGGCCCGAGCCCAACCCACGGACCGGCGCAGGTGGCAAAGACCATCCCGCTCACCGGCATCCGTGGCACCGTCTCCAGGCGTATGGCGGTCAGTGGTAGCACGACGGCCCGCGTGACGCTCCTGCGGGAGGTAGACGCGACCGCGCTGATCGAACTCCGCGAGCGGTTTGTCGCGCGTCTCCAGGACACGCGGGTCTCGTATAACGACATCCTGATTCGGATCTGCGCGGCGGTACTGCGTGAACATCCCGGCGCGAACGCGCGGATGGGCGACGGACAGATCGAGTGGCTTGATCAGATCAACGTCGGTCTTGCGGTAGACACGGACCAGGGCTTGTTGGTGCCGGTGGTCTACAATGCGGACACGCTGACCATTCCACAGATAGCCGCCAGAAGCGCCAGCTTAATCGAGGCTGCCCGTTCGGGTCGCTGCCTCCCCGACGAACTCACGGGAGGCACGTTCACGATCACGAACCTGGGAATGTTCAGGGTCGAGGGGTTCACGCCGGTGATCAACCTGCCAGAGTGCTGTATCTTGGGCGTGGGGTGTTTCGTACGCAAGCCGGTGGTCGTGGACGAACATGATACGGTGGCTGTACGGCCAATGATGGCCCTCAGCCTCGCATTCGATCATCGGGTCATTGATGGCGCTGCTGCGGCCCGTTTCCTGGATGACATCGCGCAACTGATCCAGGACCCGTTGTTGTTGCTGTAACTAGCTTCACAATGTCACATGTCACATTTCATCAAGATGCCCGTTCTTGCTCAAAGGGGATCGTCAGATCCCCGTCTCAGGCGCTGAGCATGCTGCACAGAGCCGAAATCTGGCGATCCCTGGCGAGCGACGAGAAATGATCACCGAATGTGACATTGTCAAGGGATGGCCGTTATTCACACAGGCAGAGGAGTTATGAACAACGAGATAAGAGAAGAGATCACTGAGAGTCCTCCCAAAGATCTGGCGCGCGAACAGTTATTGTCCATGTACCGGCGTATGCGACTGATCCGAGGTTTTGAAGATACGGCTCAAAGGTATTTTGAAGCGGGCGAGATTGCCGGCTTTCTGCACCTATCACAAGGACAAGAAGCGGTGCCGGTGGGCACGTGTGCGGCCCTGCGTAGCGACGACTATATCACCAGCACACACCGAGGACACGGTGACGTTATCGCAAAGGGCTGCGAGGTCAAATACATGTTCGCTGAGCTGTACGGTCGTACCACCGGCTACTGCAAAGGCAAAGGTGGCTCCATGCACATCGCGGACTTTAGCCAGGGGATCATTGGCGCGAACGCCATCGTCAGCGGCGGCCTGCCCATCGCGCTGGGAGCTGCCCTCTCCATCAAGCTGCGGTGCACTGACCAGGTTGCGGTCTGTTTCTTTGGCGATGGCGCCACTGCAGAGGGTGCCTTCCACGAAGCACTGAACCTATCCTCACTTTGGCAAGTGCCCATGATCTTTGTCTGTCAGAACAACCTGTATGGTCTATCACAGCCCTGGGAAAAGACGGCTTACGAGTGCGAGCTGCCACGCAGGGTGTCCACCTACAACATACCGGCCGAATGCGTAGATGGGATGGACGTCATCGTCGTGTATCAGGCAGTCAAGAAAGCCGTCGACCGCGCCAGGGCAGGCGGAGGCCCCACCTTTATCGAAGCCAAGACGTATCGCTTCCTGGGTCACTATGTGGGTGATCCGGCCCTCTACATGCCCCAGGAGGAGCGGGATGCCTGGCGCAAGCGGGACGCGATCCTCAAGTTGGGACGACAACTCCGCACCTGGAAATACATCACCGACGAAGAGGATGAACAGATGGACACCGACGTCGAGACTGAACTGGCAGAAGGTGTCAAGTTTGCCAGATCAAGCCCGATCCCTGAGCCTGAAGAGGCGCTTGCCGACCTTTACGTGCACTTTGATCATCAGGGCAATCCGCTGTAGGGAGAGAAAAGAGTATGCGTGAGATCACATATCGAGACGCGTTAAAAGAAGCATTGCGTGAGGAGATGCTGCGCGACGAGCGCGTATTCGTCATGGGGGAAGACATCGCCGATCCCTTCGGCAGCGCCTACAAGGTCACGCTGGGACTGTCCCCGGAATTCGGCACCGATCGCGTCATACAGACCCCTATCAGCGAAGAAGGATTCGTCGGCGCGGGTGTTGGCGCTGCCCTGACGGGTATGCGGCCGGTTATTGAATTGATGTACATTGACTTTGCAACGATGGCGATGGACCCAATCGCGAACCAAGCAGCCAAGCTGCGCTACATGTCGGGGGGACAGGCCAAGGTTCCCCTGGTTATCCGCACCCAAGGTGGCCCGGGAAGATCGTCAGCCGCGCAGCACGCGCAGAGTCTGGAGGCCTGGTTCCTACACATACCGGGTCTTTTGGTCGCGATGCCGTCCACGCCCTACGACGCCAAAGGGCTGCTCAAGACGGCCATTCGCCTGGATGACCCGGTCATGTTCATCGAGCAAAAGCTGCTCTACAACACACAAGGCCCGGTGCCGGAAGAGGAGTACACGATTCCCTTTGGGGTGGCCGACATCAAGCGTGAGGGAAGCGACTGCACCGTCGTCGCCACCTCGATGGCCGTCGTCAAGGCTCTGCGGGCCGCCGAACTGCTGGAGAAAGAGGGCATCAGTATTGAAGTGGTCGATCCGCGCACGCTCTTCCCGCTGGATATCGACACCATCGTCGCGTCGGTGAAAAAGACGTCGCGGCTGGTAGTAACCCACGAAGCGCCAGAGCGGGGCGGTTTTGCGGCCGAGGTGGTGGCCCAGGTTGCCGACGGGGCGTTTGGCTATATCGACGCACCGATTCAGCGCGTCTGCGCGCCTTCCGTTCCCCCACCGTTTGCCCGTAATATGGAAGACTATACCATGATCGACGAGCACAAGATCGCGGACCGCGCGCGCAAACTCGTCCGAGGTGAAATCTAGAAAAAGAGCAGGGAGGATCAGATGGGAAAGGTGAAAGTTGGGGTCTGTGGATACGGTGCCGTCGGACAGCGATTGGCCGACGGAGCAGCCCGGCAAGGAGATATGGAGCTGGTGGGCATCGTCGACGTAGCGCCCACTCTGGCCGTCAGGGCCCTCCACGAGAGCGGCATGGCCTTCGATCTGTATCTGGTCGACATGTCGCGCAAGCCCGAGTTCGACGCCCTCGGGATACCCATTGCAGGCTCGTTCGACGATCTGCTGGAGCAGGTGGACGTCGCGTTGGACGCCACGCCCGCCGGCATCGGCGCTAAGAACAAGGTCATGTATGAAAAGCACGGCGTCAAGGCCATCTTTCAGGCCGGCGAAAAGAACGACATCGTCGATGTCTTTTTCCACGGCTACGCCAACTATGAGAAAGGCATCGGCCAGAGCTTTTTGAAACTGACCTCGTGCAACACCACCGGCCTGATCCGGGCGGTCGATGCCCTGGACCGCGAGGTCGGCGTGGAAAAGGTGGCCATCACCATCATTCGCCGCGTGGCCGATCCCGGCGACACACATCGCGGCCTGGTGGACGTGCTCATGGTCGATCCGGTACCCAATCACCAGGCAGAAGACCTGATGCTCATCATGCCCCACGTGCACGCGACCGGACTCCTGGTGCACACGCCAGTGACGCACGGGCACATCATCAGCCTGGTCGCCACCCCGAAAAAGTCGATCAGCAAGACATCGTTCCTCGACATCTGCCGCGCCCACCCGCGAATCCGCGTGTTCCGCATCGCCGACGGGTTCAACTCGAACACGTCGCTGTGGAAGTACGCCCGCGACATGGGAAACAAGCGGGGCGATATGTACGAGATCGGCGTGTGGGAGGAGTGCGTCGGCATGTCGGGCAAGGACATCCTGTTTGCCATCAACATCCCGCAGGAACCGGTGACCACGCCAGAGACGCTGGATGGCGTGCGGGCTGCCATGAAGATGCAGACGGACCGCCTGGAGGCAGTGGGCCAGACCAACAAGTATCTGGGCCTGGCGCCGGGCCGCTAAGCACCTATCCTATAATCGCTCTAGCCCTCGTCCTCGGGGGGCGAATCAGACCCCAGAGACAGGGGGGGGGCGAGCGAATTCACGGATAGATTCTACGCTGCCACCGACGGTAGTAGCGAGAGCGCAGAGAGCCTGCAGAGCAACCGGTCAGTCACGAGGGTGACCGGCGCTCTGCGCTTCTTGATACAACAAGGGAGATAGACTATGCAAGCTGGCATCCTCACCCTGGATGATCTCGACTTCCACCACAAGACCGTCATCCTGCGGGTGGACATCAACTCACCGATTGACCATACCACGGGCGGGCTGGCCGACGACAACCGCATTCGCAAGAGCCTGCCGACCATCCGGGAGCTGGCGGACGCGGACGCACGGACGGTGATCCTGGCCCACCAGGGCGACACAGAGGATTACGGGAGCCTGGTATCGCTGACGCCACACGCCGCGCGGCTGGCCGAGTTGCTGGAGCGCCCGGTTCAATACCTCGACGACATCGCCGGGCCTACGGCCATCAAGCGAATCAAGGCACTCAAAGACGGCGAGATGCTGCTGCTCAACAACGTGCGCTACCTGACCGAGGAGGTGTCCACCTTTGTCAGCTTTGTCCAGCTCAGCCCGGAGCAGATGGCTCAGACGCGGCTGGTGCGCAACCTGGCCCCGCTGGCCGACTGTTTTGTCTGCGAGGCCATCGCTGCCGCTCACCGCTCCGCCCCGTCGCTGGTGGGCTTTTCAGAGGTGCTGCCGGCAGCCGGAGGTCGTCTCTTTGTGGACGAGCTGAGCGCCCTGACACGCATCAAGGAGTCGCCCGCGCAGCCGTGCGTCTTTGTCCTGGGCGGCAGCCGTATCGCCGATGCCTTTAGCATGATGGCGCAGGTATTGCGCGAAGGCACGGCCAGACACGTCCTCACCAGTGGACTGACCGGCGAGGTGATGCTGCTGGCTCAGGGCCGCAAGCTGGGGGAACCCACCGAGCGCCTGATCCGGGACAAGGGACTGTGGCCCTACGTGGAAAAGGCGCGCGCCCTGCTGGAGGCCTACAGAGAGCGCATCTCCTGCCCGCTCGACTTTGCGGTGGACGACGGCGGGCGGGTGGAGACCGACCTGGAGGACCTACCCTCCGACAGACTGCTGGTGGACATCGGAGAGAAGACCATCTCAGGCTATGTGGAGATTCTTCAGCAGGCAGCCACGATTTTTGTCAACGGCCCGGCGGGCGTATACGAGCAGCCGGCCAGCGCGCTGGGAACCGAACGCCTCTGGACCGCCATCGCTGACGCGGCGGGATACTCGGTTATCGGCGGAGGCGATAGCGTCGCTGCGGCTGGCCGGTTCGGCGTGCGGGACCGGATGGATTATGTCTGCACGTCGGGTGGTGGTATGGTGCGATTTCTCTCGGGGCAGTCGCTGCCGGTGGTCGAAGCGCTACGGCGTGCGGCGCGGCGTCAGCGGGGGATTTGATGCCGATCTTCCTACCTAAAGCTCCAAAGCACGGCGCAATCGTTGATCTACTTGAGCCAGGTCCGTCGAGGTCAGCGCCCCGATGTGATGGAGTACACGGGAAGGATCAAGTGTGAAAAGCGCCGGCTTGAGTGCTGAAGGATGACGCAGACCCGCCGTGTGCCAGTCGCTTAATACATAGTCAAGCGGAGTCGGCGACGCTGTAATCCTGGAGGTAAGAGCGGCCAACAAGAGATCCGGTTCAGTCGTGTGATACAGAGCACTGCTCACAACCACTGCAGGCCTGACTTTGGTCGTGCTGAGATCGCTGAACGGAAAAGGTACCAGAACCACATCACCGCGCTGGAACGCCATACAACTCTCTCCAATTGTCGTAAACAGCATCCTCCTCGTTGTCCCATACACGCTGTAAGGAAGCTTCTGAAAGGAAAGACCAACCCTGGCGCTCAACACGTTCATCGAAAAGGTCAGTCAAGGCAAAGAGAACGTCCAGCGCTTTTTCGACAATCTGATCTTCGTCAGTCTGGTGAACCTCAGCCAGGCGACTCAGGCGTTCAGCACACTCCACAGACAGTCGAATTTGCTTTTCCACTACACTTGGTGAGCTATTCATTTTCCACCCCCAACTTGACACCGGCTGGGCTTCAAAGCTACCTATTGGACACCACATCTCAGACTCTCACGAGCGTCTATCGATCAAATGCAAGGCCTACACACACCCGTGTCGTGGCTCCAATTATAAGCGAATGGTAGCACTTGCACAAACAACGGTGCCAATAGACCGGCAGTGATCACAATCCCAAGACGTCTGGCGCGAGACCGACGGAGTTCAACAGGGATGCGGAATACCAACCGGCTCGGATGGTACATCCGAGCCGGTTTCTGTGTGTGCCGGGCACGGTGTGTATGCAGGAGGTGAAAACCCCCTGCCGTTTCCTCCCAGTCACTACCTGATCGAGCTCCAGAACGTCGTGGTGCTTGTAGCAGTATGGCTGCGCCCATCAGGACAGCGGTTCTCCATCCACACTGTGCCACGATCGTTCGGCTGAACGGCGATGAACAACAGGGTGGGATCGATCCGGTGCGGCCGGCGCGCTGATTTGAACCGCTGCGGTTCCTGCGGCGTGTCACCCACAAACACCACAGCGAAAGGGTCAAAACCGCTGCCGCTGATCTGCACGAGCATGTCGTCGCCAACCTGGGCAAGCGTCAGATCGTGGATCACCGGCTGGGCGCAAAAAGTGCCGGAATAGGTCGTCCACCGGTCCGCTGCGTAGACGGACACCGGTCCGCTGACGGTGGCAGCGTTGAGTTCGACCTCTATTTGCTGATACCCGTCCCCGGTCTCCCTCAGGCTCGCCACCTCGACCGGATTGCCGCCGACACGAACCCGGACTCCTCTTGGATCAACGATGGCCAACCTGTGGGAGCTGGAGGACCAGCAAGGGGAGCTCGACTTGGACGGGATGATGTGCAGGCTCAAGGACCTATCGGCGTATTCCCTGACCCACGCCGAAATCCTGAACCGGCGCGAAGGGGTTGAGCTGCTTGCCCTGGCGATGTTCTTTGGGGCAACGAGCGACCCGAGATTTCACAGGAACCAGGAGCGCCTCGCGCTGCTTACTGAAGAGACGCTCGCCTACCAAGGCCGGGCCGAGATCGTCGAGCAGGAAGTGGAGCAGAGGAAAGCGGGCGCTCATCGGCGAGAAATGAGGCGGGAAAGGGATAGCAGTGCCGGTCCCCTGCAACCACGGCTGTTCTGAAGAGAAACTCGAACTATATTGGATCCGAACACGGCTTGCTCGAAGGAATCGGGGTCCATTCAGCCCGCTCACTACCGACGATGAGGGACTGCTGTCCAGTACAGAAGCTGCTTGGACTGTTCGAGAGCATCTGTGTCGCCGTCAGCCCTACCCGGATCGATTCAAGCGCTCTCGCGCCGATGTTGACCGGTGCCAGGCAGGACAAACTGATCAGAAGAAGAAAATCAAGGGTTGATATCCTCTGACATTTCCCAAGAAAGATAGGGCCGCTGATAACCACCCTTATATGAGGGTAGGACACGACAGGTTAGGCGTTCCGAAAAAACGGAACCACATCGGAACA
>CAYUIS010000004.1:0-55140 GCA_964444825.1 uncultured Anaerolineales bacterium
TTTGCTCCCTTGGCCATCGTTTCCGAAAGCACCATCTCGTTCGTGTGCGGCCGGGGCAGATGTCCCTCCTTCAAGCGCAGGTCGAAGATGTCCAGCAGGGCTTGCATGTCAGACTCGGACACGCCAAACAGGTGGCTGTCTCCGGTGATGGGAGGCCAGATCACGTTCACTCCCTTTTCCTGCATGACGTGTGCCACGTCAGGATGGGATCGGATCTGCGAGACGATGCCCGAGTCCAGGGTAGGGCCAATGGCAGACACCAGGCTGACTCGAGTCGCATAACTCTCGGAGTAATACATGTGCTCCAGGAAGGAATCCGGCAGGCGCACCATGATGCTAATCCCAAGCGTCATCAGGCTGACGAGGAGCAGAAGCAGCAACGTCTGCCACTTGTGACGGCGGTAGTAGGTGAAGGGCGACAACGGATTCATCTTTACTCAGTCAGGATCTCCACCTGTGCGGTCATCCCCGCCTGCATGTTGAGGTCGGTGGGCTCCAGCTCGATCATCAGTGTGTAGGTCGTGTCGCCTTGTTGCACTACGGCGACCGGCGAGATCGTGACCACGCGCCCGTGGAGCGTCTCGTCCCGAAAGGCATTCACGCGCACGCGGGCCTCCTGGCCCACCCGCACGCGGGCGATCTGCAACTCGCCCACGTTCTTGGTCTCGATGCGCCAGCGAGATACATCGAGCATCTCCACAACCGTTGCACCAGGCGCGGCCCACTCGCCCAAGCTGACCGGCACGGCCGAGACCACGCCGTCAAAGGGGGCCTCTAGGATCGCGCACTCCAGGTCTGCTTGGGCTGCCGCCAGCGCCAGTTCCGCCGCCTCTACCTCCACTGTCGCTGCCTCTATCTCTTTCTGCGCGGTCTGCACGTCTAGCGGGTCCGCTCCCTCCAGCAGCAGCTCCAGACCGTCCTGGGCCTCCTGGTACGAGTGCTCCGCCTGCTCCACCGCGTTCCGTGCATCCTGCAACTGCGCGTTCCCCTGCTGCCGGATCCGCTCCAGGTTCAGCTTTGTATCATCCAGCCGCTTCTGCGCCTGGTCCACGAACCAATAGTCCGGTTCCTCCCCCGATTCGTACATCTCCAGCCGCGCCTCATACTTGTGCTGGACGTCCTCGTACACCCTCTCGGCGTCCTCCAGCGTCTCGTTCAGCAGCGTGCTGTTGAGCACCGCTGCGATGTCGAACTGGGCGGCTTTCAGCGCGGCGCCAGCCTGGTCCACGGCGTGCTCCGCCTGCCGGATGTCCGTCTCGTCCGGGGGCTCCTGGAGTTGTCTCAGCTTTAACTCTACTTGGCTGAGGCCGACCTGGGCTCGGTGGAGGTCGAGTTCTGCCTGGCCTATCGCCTGCTCCAGATCGGTCGTGTCCAGGCGGGCCAGCGTCTGCCCGGCTCGCACGCCCCCGCCAATCTCGACTGCGACCATCTCAATGAAGCCTCCTACACCAAAGCTCAGTCTAACCTGCTGAGCGGGCAGCAGCACGCCGTTGGCGGTGATGCTACCAGAGGTCGATCCGGACATTGGATCGTTGTGGTCAGGCGCGCTGGTAGGTACAGGTGTGCTGATCCCATCTTTTCCACAGCCTGCCAGACAGAGACAAAAGACCAGCCCTCCCATCAGCAGCAGCTTTCCTATATTCCCACTTCCTTTGAACAAGATTCCTAGTCTCATGTATTATCTCCCGTTTTGCCTCTATGATACCAGTCGGGGCTGGGATTTTCCATAGGCACACGTCACGCTGTGCTTGTTATCGCCATCACATCCTACCGTGACACTGTCATATCTACATCATCTTCTCTCGATAACTGCCACGGGGTCCAGCCTGTGCAGCATCCGCGCGATGGTGCCGGCGCTGGCCAGAGCGACGGCCAGCGGCACGGGCGTCGTCAACAGCCAGGGAGTAAGGTTGAAAAAGTCCAGGGGCAGGCCGCGAGGTGCGTAGACGAGATTCTGCATGCCGACCAGCCCGACTCCACATATCACAGCGCCAGCAAACCAGGCTATGCTGACTATACTACCGGTCTCTGCCATCGTGCGCAGCACGAGCCACCGGCGGCTGCGCCCCATGGCGTTCAGGACGCCAAACTCCTCTCGACGCTGGGTGAAAAAGATGTGGTTCAACGTGGCCAGGGCCACCGCGGCCACGGCAGCAATCATACATTCAAGCAGGGCAAAAGTGACGGCGAGAGACGTCGTCGCTTCCCTGTACTCGCGCTCTTCCAGATTGTAGATGATGACGCGAGCTCGTGCCGGGTCCACGCTCTCCTCCAACCATCGATCCAGCGCTGGCTTTTGCCCCTGGCGCGGGATGATCAGCAAGTGTGGGTTTCGAGATGAGGTGAGTTCGTGGCTGCGCAGATACTCGTAAGAAGCAAATCCCACCCACGGGCGGTCGGGGGAGAGGATTCCTGTGATGATCATCTCGGTGGGGAGGTTGTCGGTAATGAGCGCATCGCCGGTGTCGGTATTCCCTCCTATTACGTCGCCCACGTGTAGGTCACGGTTGGTGGCGATGGCCGCCGACAGCACGATCTCGTTGGTGCGAGGTCGAGGTAGGTGGCCTTTTTGCACCTGTACGTCGAACAAGTCCAGGAGAATAGGTAGATCGGTTTCGGAAACGCCATAGATTCTGACGTCGATCCCGCCGCCTGGAGGGATGATCATCTGCATGCCAAGCGGAATGGCCGGGATGATCTGTTCCACCGCTTGGTGGCTCCCGACTTGGCCCACGACGCCGGGATCGAGCTCAACTTGGGATGAAGCGACTACGCTGACGTGTTGCAGATAGTCCAGGTATGGCAGCATAGCATCTGTCATGGCCGACAGCAGAAACACCGGAAAGGTGATGCCCACTATCATGAGCGCGGTGCTGAGGATCATCAGCACCGCGCGCCGCCGGTGGCGCTGGTAAAAGGTGAGGGATGATAGCGGCTTGACCGACGAGCCTTTCACTGCCCGGTGTCCTTTTGGCTCTTCGCTCAGTTTGCCCTGCTCGACGATGGCAACGGCGTCCAACCGGGCAAAGATGCGCCTGATATTCATAAACGTCAGGGCGATGGTGATCAGGGGGATGGGTAGCACAAAGCAGAAAGGTGCCAGGTTGAGCAGATTCAGTTCCATGCCCAGGTTGTAGAAAAGGCTGTTCTTGAGCCATCCCATAGCCGCGAGAGCGATCCCCAACCCAACCAGGTATCCGAACCCGGCCATGGCTGACGTCTCCAGAGTCAGGCGGCGGGTCAGATGCTTTTTCGTGCGCCCCAGGGCGTGCAGCAGGCCGAATTCGCTCAGTCGCCTGGCCAGGGCGATCCGGTTGATGACGCCGATGACAAAGGCTACGGCGACGGCCACTATGCTGTTGACGGCGCCGAAAATGACGTATACTGCGACGTGTGCCATCTTCAAGAACTCCATAAGCATGGCGAACGTCTCCACCTCGGTGTATTTGGATCTGACCGCCGTTTCCAAAAAGTCGTCCACGGCGGCTTTGCGTCCTCCCTTGGCAATGACGAGTAGGCTGGTCGCGCGGGGGGCGTACAGCTCGTGGCCGTCTAGATACTCGGCTGAGACAAAGCCCAGACGCACGCTTGGTCCTGGACTAGCCTGTGGATCGCCTTCCAGGATACCTACCAGCACCAGAGGCGCGGAAACGAGCTCATAGTAATCCTGGTCGATCGCGCGCCCGATCTCGCTGCCAAGCTCCAGGTTCAACACGCGGGCGATCTCTTCAGAGAGCACAATCTCGTTGGTGCGCGGCTCGAACATGCGCCCTTCTTTTAGCCGTGCGCTGCAGTGTTGCATGATGTACTCTGCGTCTTCCGGTGAGACGCCCAACAACCGTTGCGAATCTGTCCCGAGCAGGGAGGGCAAGGTAATCCCTAGCCCGTTGTCTGGAATCGCGCGCGCTACGTCCGGGTGGGTCTGGATTTGCGAGACTATGGCCGGATCGAGCGCAGTTCTGGCGGGAACCACTCGGCTGAGCCTGGTCAAGTAGCTGACGTTGGCGCGCAAGGGGATGGTATCGAGCACAGCGACGAGGACAAACAACCCTACCGTGGCCAGGCTGATGAGGGCGATCTGCAGCAGTGCGCTCCGCTTGTGGCGACGGTAGTAGGTGAAAGGTGATAATGGATTCATCTCTATTTCCTCTCGATAATGGACACGGGATCAAGTTTGGACAGCGTCCGGGCGATCGTGCCAGTGCTGGCGGCCACGACGGCCAGCGGGATGGGGAACGTGAACAGCCACGGTCTGATGTTGAGTAAATCCAGTCTGCTGCCCATGCCCACACAGACGTTGCTTTGGTAGAACAGGAAAGCCACACAGAGAGCAGCTCCCACCAACCAGGCCACACTTACAACGCCCACGCTCTCGCGCAGGGTGCGCGTGAGCAACCGGGTGCGGCTGTGGCCTACTGCGTATAGAATCCCAAACTCGTCTCGGCGTTGTGTAAAAAAGATCGTGTTCAGGATGGACAGCCCAATGATGGCGACGGTGACGATAAAGGCCTCAGTGAGAACCATAATCTGCAGTCCGTCTCGCTCGCCCTCCCGATGGGTCTGATAGTTTTTACGGAAGGTCGTTACAGATACACGCGGGGAGGCGATGCTTTCCTCCAGCCACGCTTCCACCTCGGGTTCGCGTCCCTCAACCGGTAGGACCAGCGCGTGCGTGGGCACAGCGGCGTAGCGTTCGTGAGCCTCCACGTACTCGTACGAAGCGAATCCGGCCCATTGAGAGGCAGGGGGGATGTCGTATCCCTCTCGTTCCGCAAGTGCGGGTTTGTCCGACTTGAGCAGGCCTACGACGCGCATCTCTGTGGGCATACCGTCCCGCTCGTTGACTGGCTTGCCGACCGCATCGCCCACGCCGAGCCTGCGGTTGTGGGCCAGCCCGCTGGTCAGGATGACCTGGTTGGACTGTGGTTGGGTCAACTCCCCGGCGCTCAGGCACAGGTCATACGCATCCAAAAGGATCTGCAGATCCCCTTCGCGCACGGCGTAAATGGTCATCGGCAGCTCGCCCAGCGTGGGAATATCGACCACCATGCTCAGGGGTTTGACGGGGACCACGTGGGCGACGTCTGGATGGACCCTGATCTGGGCGAGAACGTCGGCGCCCACGGCGCGATACATATTACCCGGCGAGACAATGCTTGCCTGGCCTGTGTAACTGAGGATGTATGGCATCATTGCATCGGTGGACGTACTGATGACGAATGCCGGCAGGGCCACGCTAAAAACCATCAACCCAACCGCCACGACCAGCATAAGACCCCGGCGGCGGTGGCGTAGATAGAACAGCCGTGACGACAGAGGGCTAGATGACGAATTCCCTACCTCTTGCTGTTTGTCCTTTGCCTCTTCCATACTGAGCTTGCCGCGTTCGATGATAGTCACAGGGTCCAGGCGCTTGAGCAGGTGGTTGACGCTCACATTGACCCAAACGATGACAAGGAGCGGGGTTGGAAGCGTGAACAGGAGCGGTGTAAGGTCTGCCAGGTCGATGGCCGACCCTCTGACCGCGAAAAAGGTGGAATTGAGCAGTGCGGAAAACGTGTATCCTCCCAGTAGCCCCATTCCCCACCCGGCACAGGCAATCGCGGCGATCTCGATCGCCAGGCGACGAACGAGGCGGCGTTTCTCATACCCCACGGCGTGGAGCAGGCCGAATTCGGATAATCGGTGCGTGACTGCAATTCGATTGATCATCCCTACGACCAACGCGGCTGCCGCGGCCACGAGGACGTCCGCAAAGCCGTACATAACATTGAAGGAGTGTTGGAACGTCTGCATCGCTTGCGTCTCGCCTTCGTACGTTTCCAGAAGCACGGACGTTGATTCACCGCTCTTTTCGATGATGCTGAGTGCAAAGTCGTTCACAGCCGTCCTGCTCCCCTGGCGGGGGATGACGAGTAAGTTGGACAAGCGCGGCTGGTATAACTCGTGACTGTCGAGGTATTCGTACGATACAAAGCCTGCCCGAACCTCTGGCCCGGCGGCTGAGGGAACGCTCTCCAAAATGCCTACCAGCGTCAACTCTGTCAAGATGGTCGGGTAGTGATCCTCGTCGGTCTCGTGGCTGACGGAATCACCGATCTGCAGGCCCAGTGTGCGGACGAGCTGTTCGGAGAGGATGATCTCGGCTGCCCGTGGCTCGACCAAGCGGCCCGTTTTCAGCCGTAGGTCACAGGCGTCGATCACCACCGGCAAGTTGGCCTCGGTCACGCCCAGTATTGGGAACTCGGAGACCCCGATCACTGCCGGAGCGTTGGCCTGCAGGCCGTTTTCGGAAAAGACATAGTCGACGCCCTCGTGCGCTCGAATCTGATTGGCGATAGCCGCGATAGTCGAGTCCGACGTCCCGCCGAACGATAACCGGCTCATCCTGGTCAGGTAACGAACAGAATGGTAGTAAGTCTCCCCTATGACGTTCGTCAGGCTATACATCATATGAACGCCTAGCGTCAACGCGGCGATCAGTCCCACCAACAGCAGCGCCCGGCGCTTGTGGCGGCGATAGTAGGTGAAAGGCGAGAGTGGATTCATTCCGTGCTTATCTCCTCTCAATGATCGCCACCGGGTCGAGTCGTGAGAGCGCCCAGGCCACGGCGCCGGCGCTGACCACGAACACCGCCACGGGTATCGGCAGTGTGAACAACCAAGGGGTGAGATTAAAAAAGTTGAGCCTCATGCCGGCCGGGGCGTATAGGCCATATTGCAGGTAGGCCAGGATGATGGCGCATCCGAGCAGCCCGAACAGCCAGGCCACGCCGGTGGTAAAGAGGTTCTCGCGCGCAACGCGCCACACCAATTGCAGCCGGCCAAAACCCAGCGCGTTCAACACGCCAAACTCGGCCTGCCGCTGCGTGACAAAGATATAGTTGAGACCTGCCAGGGCCAGGGCCGCCACCAGGGCAATGATGCTTTGCATCAGCGAAAAGGTAAACAACGCGGTGTTCATCGCTTCCTGAAACCAGGTCTGCTGCTTGCCATAGGTGAGCACGAAACGCCGCTCTCGGGCGATTTGACTCTCCAGCCAGGCGTCGAGGGCCGCCTTTTGCCCGGCCTTGGGCACGACGATGAGGGAGAGATCGGTTCTCCAGTCACTCTGGTAGCTGTCGATGAACTCTATAGACATAAAGCTCAACCAGACGTCCTCGGCTGGATCCTCGGCTCGGGCAAAGATGCCCGAAACCACCAGCTCGGAGGGCAGTGTGGGTGCGTTTGGGTAGATGGGAAAGTCCCGATTGCCGATCACGTCGCCCACCTGGAGGTCCCGGTTTTTGGCGGCGGTCCAGGGAATGACGATTTCGTTGGTGTTGGGGCGCGGCAGGCGGCCTTCATCTAGCGCCAGACTGTAGAGCTCTATCAGGTAAGCCATATCCTCCGCCGTGACGCCATAGGTCTCGAGGGGCGAGTCGTCCCGTATGAGCGGCGTGGCGAGTCCCAGAGGTGAAACGATGGCGACGGGAATCGCCCGCTCCACCGCCGGGTGGGCGCGGATCTGGGCCATCTCCGCCGCCTCCAGCGGCAGGCCCTTGGGAGAGACCCTGCTCGTCCGATTCAGGTTGGCGAGCACCGGCAGCGCACCATCCCAGACGGATCCGATGACAAAGACGAGTCCCGCTGTGCCCACAATCATCAGGGCCATCGCACCGATGAGCGTCGCTGCCCGGCGCGAATGCCGCTGGTAAAAGGTCGCCGTTGCCAGCGGGCGGGGCAGCGTCTTGGCCCGGACGCGGTCTGTCCGGCCGGATCGCGGGCGACCAGACCGCGCCTCTTCCAGGCTCAACTCGCCCCGCTCGACGATCGTCACGGCGTCCAAACGACTCAGGGCGCGGATGGCGGTGAGAAGCGTAAAGCCAATCACCACCAGTGGCATGGGCGCTACAAACAGGAGCGCCGTTATCTGAAGCGGGTTGAAAGCAAAGCCTTGGGGCGCGTAGACGGCCGCGCTCAGGGCGGCCATTCCGCCCCACGACGCCAGGATGCCCAACACCCAGCCGGCGAGTGCCAGCCCGGCCGTTTCCAGCGTCAGGCGGCGCGCCAACCAGCCTTTGCTCCGGCCAACGGCGTGCAGGGTGCCGAACTCGGGCAGTCGCCGCATGAAGGCAAGCTGATTGATCGCGCCGATGACCAGCGTGACGGCTGTCGTCACCAGCAGCATGATCGGGGAAAGAAGCGCATACAGGGTCGCCTGAGACCTCACCGCGGCTTGTTCCACGAGCTTGTGTGTATAGACATCGGTTCGGGAGCTGCGAATGGTCTGCCGGAGAAAGTCATCCACCGCCGCCTCACGGCCTGGGCGGGCGATGACCAAGAGGCCGTAGCGGGCCAGGTCGCGATAGCGTTCGTGGCTATCCAGATATTCGTACGAAATAACCCCCAGCCGGACGTCGCCGGAGAGAATGCCCACCACCTGCAAGGGGCTGACGATATTGGCGTAATGGGCAAAGAATGCGTCCTCGTCGTCTTGTGTCTCGTCGAATGTATCGCCGATTTCCAGGTCCAGCGCCGTGGCGATTGCCTGAGAGAGCGCGACGCCGTTGGTGCGCGGCCGCGGCAGTTCGCCTTCGACAAGGGTGACGCCGCTCTGGGCCAGCACCGTGCCCACGTCCGCTTCCCGCAGGCCGAGCAGGCGAAAGTAAAAGCCGAGGCCCCCCACGTTTGGCACGGCGATCTCAACGTTGTTTTGCGGCAGCACCTGAGCCACGTCCGGGTGCGCGCGAATCTGGGCGGCGACAGCCGGGTCCGGCGGTAATCCCATATCCGGCTGCACCAGGCTGAAATTGCTCAGATAGCGGTTAATGGTATAGTCGGGCGTGACAAAGGATTCCTGAAACAGGCCGGCGAGCAGGTAAAGGCCCATGACCGCCAGGGCCAACAAAACGATCAGCATCAATGTCTGGCCTTTGTGGCGGCGGTAGTAGGTGAAGGGTGAGAGTGGGTTCATTTCGAACTATCGCCTCTCGATCACGGCCACCGGGTCGAGCCGCGAGAGCGCCCAGCCCACTGTGCCCACACTGACGGCGACGACGACCAAGGGGATGGGCAGTGTGAACAGCCACGGCATGGGATTGGAAAAGTCCATGCTCATACCTACTGGCGAGAGGATGTCGGCCTGGATCCAGAACACACCGATCATACAAAGGATGGCTCCTATCAGCCAGGCCACGCCTACGACGCTCACACTCTCTTGCAGGGTGCGTGTGGTGAGCCTCAGGCGGCTGTGGCCTACTGCGTGCAATGTCCCGAACTCGTCCCGGCGCTGCGAGAAAAAGATCGTGTTCAAAGTGATCAGCGCAATGGCCGCGACCGCAGCTAAGATGACCTCGGTGATGGCAAGGAACAGCAAGTAGCCTTGCCCTGTTCTTTGCCATTCTCGATAGCTCGTGCCGAGGGTCGTCACGTTCACGCGCGGGGAGTCGATGCTCTCCTCCAACCACGCCTCCATCTCGGATTCACGTCCCTCGACAGGGATGATGAGGGCGTGGGTAGGCACAACGGCATAGCGCTCGTGATCCTCCACGAATTCGTACGAGGCGAACCCTACCCATCGAGGTGTGGGGGGCAAGTTATATCCCTCTCGTTCTGCCAGCGCAGGGCCGGTTGACTCCAACAGACCGACAACGACCATCTCTGTAGGGAACCCATCCCGCTCACACACCGGCTCACCGACCACATCGCCCACGTTCACGCCCCGGTTCTGGGCAAGGGTGTGGGTCAAGATGAGCTGGTTGGATCGCGGTTGAATTAGATTTCCTTCATCGAGATACAAGCCATACACGTCCAGCAGCAGGTGCAGATCCTGCTCGCGTACTGCGTAGACAGGCGTCTGCCATTCTATCCCCGGAGGAATGGTGATCTTGATGCCCAAAGCCCTGACGGGAATCACGTGCGCGACTGCCGGATTGGCCTTGATCTGGGCGAGTACGGTGGGATCCACGGTGCGCTGGGAGCCGCTTGGCGAGACCACACCGGCCTGGCTCGAGTAGCTGAGGGCAAGAGGTGCCACTGCATCATTCATCATGTTGAGAATGAATGCGGGAAAGGCCACGCCCGAGACCATCAGCCCGGTTGCCATGATCAACATGAGCCCCCGGCGGCGATGGCGTGCGTAGAACGTCAGCGCTGAGAGCGGCTTGGACGGCACCTTTCTCACTTTTCTTTTGGGCTGATCCTCCTCCCCGCCCAGTTTGCCGCGTTCGATGATGGCGATGGCGTCTAGGCGATTCAAGAGCCGGTTCACGCTCACATAAACCCAGACGACGACGACGAGCGGGATAGGGAGTGTGAGCAGGAATGGAATCGGGTTTGCCACGTTCATGACCCACCCGTGGGCTGCCCAGTAGGTGTTCTTGAGCAGAATCAAGGAAACGTGTGCACCAACCAGGCCAACGCCCCATCCTACGCAGGCGGTGGTGGTGACCTCGAGCACCAAGCGCCGAACCAAGCCCCACTTCTGATAGCCCACTGCCTGAAGCAGGCCGAACTCGGGCAATCGCTGCGTAATCGCGATCCGGTTGATCATCCCCACGACTAATGCGATGGCCACGGTCACAAGGACATCCACAGAGCCATAGATCGCAACCTGGACAGGCCGCAGATGCTGGATATGCTCGCTCGCGCGCTCGAACGTCTCCAGGCGCACGGACGTCGCTCCGCCGTTCTCTTGAACCAGTGGTTCCAGGTAATCGTTAACGCTTTTCCGGCTCCCTTCACCGGGAATGATGAGCAACCCAGGCAGGCGTGGCTGGTACAACTCGTGACTGTCGAGGTACTCGTAGGGTACAAAACCTACTCGGACCTGCGGCTCTGCATCAGGAATGCTCTCCAGAATGCCCACCAGCGTCAGTTCTGTCATAATGCCTGGGTAGGCACTCTCATCGATCTCGTAGCTGACCGGGTCGCCAATCCGCAGATCCAGCGCGCGGGCGAGTTCCTCCGAGAGAATGATCTCACCTGCACGTGGATCGGTCAGGCGACCATCTTTCAACCGCAGATCGCAGGCTGTCATCACCAGGGGCAGGTCCACTTCGGTGACTCCAAGGAGGGGAAAGGGGGAAGGACCACCTGGCTGTGGGACGATAACACTCAGGCCGTTCTCGGGGATGGTATGGTCGATATCTGGGTGTGGTCGAATCCCTCCCGCGATAGCTGCGACACTTGAACCCGTCTCTCCGGTAGCCGATATGCGGCTCATTCTGGTCAGATAGTGGTGCGGGTAGTAGGCGTTTTCTATGCCGGTATTCAGTATGTGCGCCATCGAATAGAGGCCTAGCGTCAACGAGGCGACCAACCCTATCAGCAGCAGCGCAGCACGCTTGTGGCGGCGATAGTAGGTCACGGGCGACAAGGGATTCATCGTTACCTCCTCTCAATCACCGCCACCGGATCGAGCCTGGACAGCGTCCACACGACGGTCCCCGCGCCGGCAACGACGACGGCCAGCGGGATGGGCAGCGTGAACATCCAGGGCACCAGGTTGAACAAGTCCAAGTTCAGCCCTCGCGGCGCGTAGACGAGCGCCTGGAAACCGATCAAGCCAAGAAGACACATCACTGCACCGACCAACCAGGCCAGGCCAACCACGCTCCCGGTCTCCTTGACGGTACGAAAGACGAGCCACGGCTGGCTGCGCCCGATGGCGTGCAGGACGCCAAACTCTTCCCGGCGCTGTGCGAAAAAGATATGGTTCAGGGCCGCCAGAGCAATCGCCGCGACCACGGCAATCAGTCCCTCGACCAAGGCACACAGCACGAACAGACTACGCGTAACCATCTGGAATTCGCGCTGCTTTGCACTGTAGGTGGTCACATTCGTCTGCGCCGAGGCTACGTTCTCCTCCAGCCAGGTATCTAGCTCAGTTCCGCGCCCTTCGGCCGGGACGACGAGTAGCCCGGTTCCTCGAAACGCGGTGAGTTCGTGGCTCTCCAGATATTCCAGAGAAGCGAACCCCAACCACACGTCATCGCGAGAGAGCAAGCCCACGATCATCATTTCGATCGGAATGCCATCCGAGATCAGGGGATTCTCCTCGCCGTTTCTTTCCAGGACAGGTTGGCCGACCGAGTCTCCCACTCTCAAGCCCCGGTTCATCGCCGCGGCTTGCGATATGACGATCTCGTTTGATCGCGCGCGAGGCATACGTCCTTCCACAAGCTGTTCCCCAAGCGTGTCCATCAGCACCGGCAGATCGGCCTCAGAGACGCCATAGATATTGACCGAACCTCCTCCTCCGGGCGGCGCGAGGACCTGCAACCACATTGAGATCGTGGGAATGACGCGCTCGACGACGGTATGCCCCCTGATCTGTGCGGCCACGCCGGGATCAACAAAATCCCCTACAGCGGGTGAAACCCTGCCAAAGTAGCGCAGATGTTCATAACCAGGCCTCAGCGCATCCACCGAAGCCGTAAGAATAAAGACGGGAAGGGCAACCCCAAGGATCATCAACGCCATACTCAGGACCAGTATGATGCCCCGGCGGCGATGACGCAGATAAAAGGTCAGGGAAGATAGCGGCCTGGTTGATGAGCGCACCGCTTGCTTGTGGTCTTGTGGCTCCACACTGAGCTTGCCCCGCTCGATGATGGCCACCGCGTCTAATTGGCGGAATATCCGCCGGGTGCTGATGTTCGCAAAGGCGATCACAACCAGGGGAATCGGGAGAACGAACCAGATCGGCATCCTATTCCCCAGGTCCAGTTCCATTCCCTTGGCATAGTAAAAACTGGTCTTGAGACCAAACAGAATCAGCAGTGCAAGCCCCAGACCAGTCCCCCATCCCATCGCGGTCACCACTGCCGTCTCCAGCGTCAGCCGGCCGACGAGGCGATTCTTCTGATACCCCACGGCGTGCAGCAGGCCCATCTGTTCCACCCGCTGGAGCAGCGCGATCCGGTTGATCACGCCGACGACCAGCGCGACGACGACGGCAACCAGGCAGTTCACGACGCCAAACATGCCATAAAGCAGTTGGCGGGCCATCTCCACAAACCGGTATTCTTCTCGAAAGGTATTCGTCTCGGTGCGAGCGGATTCGACCTCCGTCTCCAGGAACGCTTCCACCACCTCGTTGCGCCCCTCCCGCGCGACGACCAGCAAGCCCGGCGCGTTTGACGCGAACAACTCGTGAGTCTTTAGATACTCGTAGGAGGCAAAGCCCACCCGCACACTTGGGCCTGGATTGACCGCCGGATCGCCCTCCAGAATCCCGACCAACCTGAGCGAGGCCGGAACAGCTGCATAGTACAGATCGTCGACTGAGCGTTCGATCTCGTCGCCAAGGTCCAGTCCCAGCGCGCGGACGACCTCCTCCGAGATCACAATCTCGTTGGTGTGCGGTTCAAGCATCCGCCCTTCTTTCAAGCGCACGCCGCAGTGAGACATCAAGTACCGGGCATCCTCCTGAGACACCCCCATCAGGCGCAAGGGCTCCGTCCCGATCAACGTCGGCCGCGCGATGGACAGGCCGCTATCCCGGATCACGCGCGCCACGTCTGGGTGGGTCTCGATCTGCGCCACGATGCCTGGCTCCAGCCCGTCCCCGCTGGTGGGGTAGACCCGACTGACCTTGGTCAGGTAGATGAACTGAGCACGCATTGGGACCGAGTCCAGTACGGCAACCATCACATAAACCCCTATCGTCGCCAGGCAGACGAGGGCCATCAGAAGCAACGCGCTCCGCTTGTGGCGGCGATAGTAGGTCATGGGCGACAATGGATTCACCTTTTCATCTCCTCTCGATGATAGTTACCGGATCCAGTTTCGACAGTGTCCGGGCGATCGTGCCGGTACCAGCAATGACGACGGCTATCGGAACCGGAAACGTCAACACCCACGGTGTGAGGTTGAAAAAGTTCAGGCTCAATCCCTTGGGCGCAAAGACGAGGACCTGGAAGCAGATCAGACCAATACAGCAGATCACGGCGCCCGCCAGCCAGGCTATGGTAATCACGCTGCCTGTTTCCTTCATCGTGCGCAGGACGAGCCACAAGCGGCTGCGTCCCACGGCGTGCAGGATACCGAATTCCTCCTGCCGCTGCGTAAAGAAAATATAGTTCAAGGTAGCCATCGCAATTGCCGCGACGATGGCCGTGACGCACCCAACCACGGCAAAGTTCAGGATCAGAACTTGCGCGATCTGTCGATGCTCGCGGTACTCGACGTCATAGGTCGTCACGCCTGTTTGGGCAGATGCCACGATTCCCTCCAGCCAGGCGTCGAGTTCATCCTTGCGTCCATCAGCCGGGACGACGAGCTGGTGCACTAGCCGGGATGAAGTAAGCTCGTGGCCCTCCAGGTACTCGAAAGACGCAAGTCCCAACCACATCGCGCCAGAGGAGAGAGTCTGTCCCGAACGCGAAAGTTCCGCTCGTGGCTGAAGGGACCTGTCCTGAGCTTGTCGAAGGATGCCGACCACCACCATCTCGACCGGGATATCGTCCATGTCCAGTAACTCGAACTCTCCCCTTTCATAGGCCGGCACACCGATCCTGTCGCCGACGCGCAACCCGCGATTCAGCGCCACCGGTTCTGACAGGACGATCTCGTTGGAGCGAGGACGGGGCAGACGGCCTTCCTTGACGTCCATCCCAAACAGATCCACCAGAATTGGTAGATCCCCTTCAAGGGCACCATAGATGCTGGTTCTCATTAGGCTGCTCGGTGGTACGTCGACTTGCAGCCCCAGGGACATCACGGGAATCACGCGCTCGACGGCCTGGTGGCTTCTGATCTGCCCTATCACGCTGGCGTCGACGGTGCGCCCGTTGCTCGGCGCGACCTTGCTCACATAGCGCAGGTATTCCAGGTCGGGCATCATCGCGTCGGTCACCGCTGAAAAGAGGAACACGGGGAGGGCAACCCCCACGATCACCAGTGCCGCGCTCACCACCAGCACGATTCCCCGGCGGCGATGGCGCAGGTAAAAGGTCCAGGAAGATAACGGCCTACCCGACGATTGCTTTGCTCCTCGCCTATGGCTTCCCTCTTCCGTGCTGAGTTTCCCCCGCTCCACGATCGCCACAGCATCAAACCGGGCAAACAGACGCCGCAGGCTAAGAACCGCCAGAGCGACCACTATCAACGGAATAGGAATGACAAACCAGAGTGGCACCGGGTTCGCCAGATCAAGCGCCATGCCCCTGGCATAGTAGAGATTTGCCTTCATCCAGGAGAGGATCAGCAACGCAAGTATCAGGCCCGCGATCCACCCCAGGCCCGCCACGCCAGCCGTCTCCAACGTCAGACGGCGGATCAGCCTATTTCTATGGTGGCCCAGAGCGTTCAGCAGGCCAAGCTCTGAGACCCGCCGCATCAGGGCAATCTGATTGATCACTCCGACGACCACCGCGACCGCGACCGCCACCAGGCAGTTCACGATGCCAAAGGTGAGATAGAGGAACCGGCGAGCCTGCGCGGCTATCTCGACGACATCCCTGTAGGTCTCTACCGCCGTGCGTGCAGAAGCGATCGTTGTTTCCAGGAATTCGTCCACCGCTTCCTTGCGGCCCTGTCGCGCGACGACGAGCGCACTGTCTATCCGAGGCGCATACAACTCGTGCCCCTCCAGGTACTCGTATGAGACAAACCCCACGCGAACGCCTGGCTCTTCACCCATCTCAAGGTCAGCCTCCAGGATGCCCACCAATACCAGCGGCTCTAGAACACCCTCGTAGTAACTATCATTGACCGAGCGACCAATCCGGTCATCGATCTCCAGTCCCAGCGCGCGGGCGGTCTCTTCCGAAAGTATAAACTCGTTCGTGCGCGGTTCGAGCAAGCGCCCCTCTTTCAGGCGCACACCACAGCGCGCCATCAGATACTCTACGTCGCCTTGAGAAGCGCCTATCAGGTGCAAGGCTTCGATGCCACCGAGCGTCGGCACAGCAATCAGCATGCCATTGTCTGATATCACACGCGCCACGTCTGGATGCGCCTGTATCTGCGATACGACGCCTGGCTCAAGCGCGTGGCCGGTGTCAGGGCGAACCCGGCTGAGCCGGCTCAGGTAGCTAAAGTCAAGCTGCATCGTGAGAGAGTCTAGTACGCCGACGATGGCATAGAGGACCATTGTCGCCAGCATAACAAGAGCTATTAACAGCACCGCACTCCGCTTGTGGCGGCGGTAGTAGGTTAACGGTGATAGCGGGTTCATCGGAACCTCCTAACCCGGGTCAACCGGAATCCCAAGCCTGCGGCCCTGCTCCTGAAATCCCCGCACGAGGGGCAAGGATCGCAGGGGGTAGGCACGGTCATGTCGAGTTGGTGGCCACGCGCGCCAGCCGATCCTCGACCTTGATGACCTGTCCATCGCGCATCCTGACGACCAAGTCGGCCTCGGTCAGAATCTCTGGGTTGTGCGTCACGGCGATCAGGCTGCCCTGGTCGCGGTAGCTGCGCAGGAGGGCCATCACCTGCAAGCCGGTGCGCCGGTCCAGCAACCCCGTCGGCTCGTCGGCAAAGATGATGCGCGGGCGGTGGATCATGGCGCGCGCGATGGCCACCCGCTGCCGCTCACCGCCGGAAAGCTCGTAGGGGAAGCGGTGCAGCTTGTCGCCCATTCCCAGATCGGCCAGCAATGCCTTGGCCTGCTCGGCGTGGGCCGTATCCTGCACCGGTGCGGAGACCATCACGTTCTCCAACGCGGTCAGGTAGTTGATCAGAAAGTGCTGTTGGAAGACAAAGCCGTACTCGCTACGTCGCAAAGCCACCCGCTCCCGGTCAGACATCTTGCCGTAGGCCCGGCCGTCGAGGTAAACCTCGCCTTCCGTCACCTTGCGCAGCCCGCTCAGGAGATATAGCAGCGAGCTCTTGCCGGAGCCCGAGGGCCCCAGGATGCCGATAAACTGGTGATCCTCGACAGAGATCGAGACGTCGTCCACGGCGTCTATCGTTCTATCACCATCTTGGTACGTTAACGTGAGATTCTCTCCCTGTAACATGAATTCCTCCTTAATTGTGGGGTAGGTTTCCAGCCTACCGCTACCTGTTGGCGGCTGTGGAAAGCCGCCCTGCATTCTATCTCCTCTCGATTGTGGACACGGGATCGAGCTTGGACAATGTCTCGTTGAATATCGCCCAGGTCAATGCACCCATCAGGTAGAGTCCAGCCGTCACCAGGCTGATCAAACTCAGCATCAGAACGGCCTGTCGTTTGTGACGACGGCAGAATGTCCAGAGCGATAAGGGGTTCATACGATCAACTCCTGCATCTTGCGGCTCACACGACCTTTCTGCACTATGCTCTCCAATTCTCCCGTTTTGCTCCCATAATACTCGATTCAGGTCGGATTTTCCATAGGCGCACGTCATGTCGCGCTTGTTACCGCAGTCACTTTGACATATGACACTGTCATGGTGCCGCGTTACTAGGGCATATTGACTTTTGACCAGCCTCTGGGTACAATAAATCTGCCGAGTGGGTTTGTTCACGAAAGGAACAGCGGGTGATCCGTGTTGTTGTTGTAGACGACCATCCCCACGTTGCCATCGCTTTGCGGGCGCTCTTGGAAAAGACGCCCGATATTCAGTTGGTGGCCGAATCACAGCGCGGTGGCGACGTGGTCGGGCTGGTGCGCCGGACGCGCCCGGACGTGTTGTTGCTCGACATGTTCATCGAGCCAGGCTTTGATGCACTTTCGGCGGTGCGTTCCCTGCGGGCCGATTTCCCCGACCTCAAGATCTGTCTGCTCAGCGCCTATCTCGAGCCCGCGTGGGTGCGCGACCTATTACAGGCTGGCGTCTATGGCTACATTCTCAAGGACGACGACTATGTCTCGCGCATCGACACCATCATCCGCGACCTGGCCGACGGACGGATGTACCTTAGTCCGCAGGCATACGAGGCTCTGGCCCAGGCCACGCGCACCCAGAGTCCAGAGTCCACGCTGACGGAACGAGAGATCGAGATCCTGCGCCTGGCGAAGCGTGGTTTGCCCAATCCACAGATTGCACAGTCCCTGCACCTCTCGCCCGGCACCGTGCGCAATCACCTCAGCGCCGTTTATCGCAAGTTGGGCGTTCACAGCCGCCACGAGGCGCTCCAGGTGGCTGAGGAGCGCCATTTGATCTGAGACCGAAGAAACCAGGTTTTTGCCAAAAGCCTGGTTTCTGTATGCAGAAACAACGATGGGAGAAAACACTGGCCTCTTGCTGATCGGCCTGGCCCTGGGGTGGCTCACCCTGGTGGCCGGGCTGTCGCTGTACCGGGGATGGCGCGGGTGGTGGCGCAACCGGCGCTATGGACCGTCCGTCGATCACAGCGTCCTGTTGGTTGAGTATGGGCGCAAGATGACGAGCGCACCCGACCGCCAGGCTCTGGCCCAACTGCTGACCGCCGAACTCCCAAACGCACTGCAGGTGGCGCGCGCGGCGCTGTTGTTGCCGGAGGTTTACCAGCTCGTCGACGTCGAGACAGGTGACCTACGCCTGCCCGTCAGTCACGCCGCCGTCCGTTGGGTGGCATCAGGGGGGGAGGCGCAACGAACGAACCGAGGCCGGTTGCACGAACTGCTCCAGCAGGGACCTGCCGACCTGGCGTGGACGCAGGTCTGGGTGCCCCTGATGCGTGGAACCGAGCTGCGCGGCATGTGGCTGCTGGGTGCACGGGATGGCAAGCTCCAATACGCGCCTGAAGATCTAGGCTGCCTGACGGCCGTGGGTCGCCAGGCAGCCGTCATGTTGGAAGCGACCAACTATGCCGAACAGGAACGGCAGACCGCCTCAGAGATGCGGGTGCTCTATCGTCAGTTGGTGGCAGCGCGAGAGATGGAGCGCGGGCAGTTGGCGCGGGAACTGCACGACGGTGTGCTCCAGGATCTGTGCGCCGTGACCCGCGACCTGAAGGCGCTAGAGGCGCAAGTGGATGCCGACGGCTCGCTCTACGCGGATCTGGCGGACCGCTCTGGCGAGACGGTGCAGTCGGTGCGCGCGATCTGCAACGACCTGCGCCCGCCGCTTCTACAGCACGACCTGATCACCGCGCTCAAGACGCTGGTAGAGGAACTGGACCGGCGCTCTCCCGCGCCCGTTCACATCGAGATCGCGACCCAGACAGACAGCCTGCACCTACCCGACGACGTGGCGCTGGCTATCTTTCGCATCACCCAGGAAGCGCTGCACAACGCTATTCAGCACGCCGACGCCTCCGAGATCGCCGCGAGGCTGACCCAGTACCCTGATCGGTTGCGCCTGACGATCACCGACGACGGGCGCGGCATCAAGGGTGGCGTGGAACCGGCCCGCTTTGTGGCCCAGGGGCACCTGGGGCTGGCGGGGATGCGGGAACGGGCGGCGATGATCGGGGCCAAGCTGGATGTTCAGACAGCCGTCGACTATGGCACGGTGGTGATCCTCGAACTATAGGCCCGGACGACAAGACTGGCTGGGCCGTGATGGAGACCACCACGGCCCAGCAGATTCATAGGCAGGCTATTTGAACCAGTATCTCTTGCTTATTCCCACCGCCAGAACCTAGCTGCCAGCACAAAGAGCACCACTAGCCATCCTCCCAGCACCCCAAAGTCCAGCCACAGCGGATGCAGCGGTGGTGCACCGGAGATGATCTGCCGCAGAGCATCGCTCAGGTAGGTGAGGGGCATAGCCGCCACCACCGGCCGGAGAAAGTCTGGCAGGATCTCAACTTCGAACAAGCTGCCTGAAAGGAACATCATCGGGAAATTGACGATTTGCACTATTGCCATCACCCCCTCCGTCGAGGCGGCCAGGCCGGCCAAAAAGTAGGCCAGGCTGATGAACACCAGCGCACCCATAGTCACCGCAGCGAGGAGCAGGAGCCAGTTGGTCCAGTCACCGGTGACCGTCACGCCAAAGCCGAGATACCCCACCAGCAGGAAGAGTGCTGCTTGAAGCAGTCCGACCGTCACCCGCCACGCCACCTGCGCAACCAGCAACGCGCCCGTAGTGAGTGGCGTCACACTGAGTCGCCGCAGTACCTGCCCCTCGCGTTGCTGCACCAACGGCATAGCCGTGCCAAAGAGACCCAACCAGAATAGCGCGATCCCCAGCAGGTTGGGCACGTGGAGATCGATCGGCCGCAGCGGACTGGTCTGCACACTCTTCTCCACCATCACCAACGGAGGCGGCGAACCACTAATGGTCGCGTTTGCCTCGCTCAGCAGGGCGCGCACCATTCCCAGGCCTACGCCTCCCGAGATCGACCGTGCTGGGTCGTAAAAGACCTCTACCGCAGCGGGCTCCTCGCTGGCCAACGAATCGGTCAAGTCCTGTGGAAGCAGGATGACGACGCTGAGATCCCCTTTCTTCAGTGCCTGCACCATCTCGGCTCGCGTGCCGGTGTGCAGATCGAGCACCTCCTCTTCTTCATCCGCCAGAGAGGATTCCAGGTTCGCCAGGAACTGCTCTCCGGCCGGTCCGGCATCCTCGTTCACCACGCCAAGTTCCAGGGTGACTCCGCCGCTGCCACTAAAGATCAGGCCGAAGAAAGCGGCCAGAACGACGGGCAGCAGCAACACCAGGAACGTCGCCATAGGTTCACGCATAAACTCTCTGGCGTTTGCCAGATACAGGGCTTTGATCTCCCTCATGCTCGGATCCTCCTTCCAGTTACTTTGAGAAACACGTCCTCCAGCGTGGCCTGGCGGATGATCATGTCCTTGAAGGCCAGTGTGCCGGCTGTCACCAGGTCGAACAGTCCAGCCATCGTGCGAGGTACATCGGTCGAATACAGGGTGGGGTGTCCATTTTCAAAGAGCGCCTGGGTGACACCAGGCAGTTCGGTCAGCCGTTGGCGGGGCAGATCGCCCACAGAGACGAACTCGATGGCTGTCTCCTGAAAGTGCTGGTTGATGAGCGCCTCTGGTCTATCCAGGGCGATGATCCGCCCGTGATCCATCACCGCCACCCGGTCGCACAACTGCTCAGCCTCCTCCATATAATGGGTGGTCAGCAGCACGGTCTTGCCGGTGAGCTTTAACTCGCGCACCACGTCCCACAATCCACGCCGTGCCTGAGGGTCGAGACCGGTCGTTGGTTCGTCGAGAAAGATCAGGTCAGGGTCGTTGATCAACGCCAGGGCTACGGCCAGGCGTTGCCGTTGCCCGCCGGAGAGGTCCTTGCTTGGGGTCCTGGCCTTTTCCTGCAAGCCGACCAGTTCGATCACCTCGTCGGTGGGCCGGGCTTTGGGAAAGAGATGGGCAAAGAGTTCGACCAACTCGCGCACCGTCAACCGGGGGTACAGGCCGGTGGTCTGCAACTGTGCCCCGATTCGGGCTTTGATCTGCCGCGCCTGCGTAGCGTGGGCCATTCCCAGCAGGGTAATCGACCCCCTATCCGGCTGCCGCAGCCCGAGGATGGATTCCACCGTGGTGGTCTTGCCCGCGCCGTTGGGGCCGAGCAGGCCAAAGATCTCGCCCGCTGCGACGTCAAAGCTCACACCGTCGACGGCCACCGTGTCTCCGTACTGTTTGTACAGGTCGTTTACTGTGATGCTTGTGCGATTCATAGTGTTGCCTCCCTTTTGCTCGGGTGTCCCGGCCGCCGGAGCAGATTGCGTATGGAAACGTGCCGGCGCTGTAACACCCAGGCGACGATCCAGCCGAACAAAAAGTTCGACGATGTCACCTCCACAAAGTGTGCCCGTCGGATTGCCTCGGGCATGATCGGGTTGGGCATCAGCAGGAGAAATCCCATCAGGACAGAGAACAGAAGGGCCACTGCCAGGTTGGATTCCCACCGTTGGCCCTCCATCATCCGGATCACGGGCAGCGCCAGGATTGCCCATATGATGCCCCGCGCCACTTGCAGGAGTGGCATCCAAGCGGGTGTTTGGAGATCCCCGTAATAGCTCTGAAATGCGTCGCCGACGAGCGGCATGAATACGAGTAAGCCAAACGAAAAGTAGACGGCTACGTAGATGGCCCCGATTGCCAGGAGCCTCCCAATCCACCTCATCCAGCCCATGTCGGGCATCCGGTCGGGCTTCTGAGTGTCTCTAGCCCCCGTCATCTTGCCGTGGATTAGGACAGCCATGGGTGAAAACAACGCTGCTACGACGGCCCCATGGGCAAACTGGTGGGGAATCATTGCGGCCGGCATAATGTCTACCAAGTATTTGAGAAACACAACCGCCTCAATCGCCGACAGGAACGTCGTTACGCCGTATTGCACCAAAAAGATCGCTAGAATCAGCCGCCAGCCGGTCCACCGCGAGCGAACGATGGGATAGCTTAGCACGGCGGCATGGCACGCGCACACAATCAGCAGGGGCAATACCGCGTCCGCTGGGTCTATGGACTGCACAAAGTATGTCGCTAGCTCAGCGGTGGGGATTGGCAGGACGATGCCCATCACAGTATTAGCCACCGAGTAGCACAGGAACAGGATGATGGTCAGGGCGACTATTTTGAGCCCTAGAGTAAGTTTTGCTTTGGCTTTCATTCGAGTTTCCCCCCTGTATGAAATACCGCAATGATTATGTCCACTCACGTTCTTCCTATGCGTCCGTGTTCTGAAGAGCAGCCAGCGCGAGGGTGAACAAGCCTATCCCCAGCAGGGTGATGTGGACATCGACCGATGCGGTGTTCAGGACGCCCAGCACCACACTGGTGACGGACATTCCCAGTGCCACAGCCTTTAGCACCAGGTCGACGATTGAGCTAACGCTAGTCTTTTGGTTTTCCATCCGAGTTGACCTCCTATGTGTTGGACTTTAGTCATTATACGCGCGTATGCCGGCCCGCGCATCGTCTGACTGAACATATCTGCACTTGTACCTTTGGACAGTGTACGAAGGTGCAATTGCATTCCCGTCTCTTTTTGTGGTACAATGGGCTGGAGGTTAAAAATGGCACAACCATACCGGCCTTCTACTGACGAGATGACGATCCGCGAGGAAATCGCGGGGATATGGCCCTTTTTTGCATTGGTGACGCTTGTTATCGCGGGAGGCTATGTGACGGCCCTGTTCTCCCAGCGAGCTTTGCACCAGCCGCTCCGGCTGGCGATCTTTACCCTGCTGATGCTGCTGCACGGCGGTCTGTACTGGTTGGTGGGGTACTTGATCAGATACAGGCGCTGGTTGCCGATCTACTTTGTCGTGCAAGGGGCACTGGCCTTTGCCATCGGGCTTCTCACACCTGGCCATTGGTTAACGATCGCGCTCCATCTGGCCTTGGCTGGCCTCATGATCGGCGCCTTGTGGCCCAACGTGCGTGCGAGCATCCTGGCAGCGCTGATTTGCTTTGCACTCCTGGCGCTCAACCTTGGTCTCACATCGTGGGACCTGCAGGCGCTTCTCGAGTTCTTGCCACTCGTTGGGTTTATGCTGTTGTTCGTGTTTATCTATGTGGCACTCCTCGTCCATCAAGTTGAGGCCCATGAGCAGACCCAGAAGCTCTTGCGCGAACTGGAGATCGCCCATCAGCGGCTGCAGGCGTATGCCGATCAGGTTGAGGAGTTGACCCTCAGCCAGGAGCGGGAGCGGATGGCCCGCGAGTTGCACGATACGCTAGCTCAAGGCGTAGCAGGCTTGATCCTGCAACTGGAAGCGGCTGACGGTCACCTGGAGCACGGCAATTCAGCGCGAGCGCACGCGGTGGTACAGCAAGCGATGCAGGGTGCCAGAACGACGCTGGACGAAGCACGTCGGGCAATCCAGGCGCTGCGTCCAGCGGCACTGGAGCAGGGTGACCTGGTCGATGCCCTGAAACGGGAAGTAGGTCAATTCACTACCACGACCGGCACGCCTGCCACGCTTGATATCGACGGCAGCCTGTCCGAGCTGGCGATCGATGGTGCTCAGAATGTCCTTCGTATCGTTCAGGAGAGCCTGACCAATGTCGCCCGCCACGCCGACGCCAGTCACGTCTTGGTTCGACTGGCAGAGCGGGATGGGTTTCTCCAGGTGATGGTCCAGGATGATGGTGTGGGATTCGATCTGGTTGAGGCGCAAGGACAGCCGGACAGATTTGGGCTGGCGGGGATGGAGGAACGGGCGCAGCGCATAGGCGGGGTACTGCAGGTGGAGAGCGCGGCAGGGGAGGGGACCACGGTAACGCTCCAGGTCAAAGGGGAAGGGCAATGATCCGCGTCCTGATCGCCGACGACCATATGGTGGTTCGCGAAGGGCTGCACACCATTCTGGAGGTAGCCGAGGATCTTGTTCCGGTAGGGGAGGCATCCGACGGCGCCGAGGCCGTGAGGCTGGCGGGCGAACTCTTGCCTGACGTGGTGCTGATGGACCTGCGTATGCCCAATATGGATGGCATTGAGGCTATCCGACAGATCAAGGCCCTCTATCCCAATGTAGAGATCGTTATCCTGACGACCTATGATGACGACGAGTACATCGTGCGCGGACTGCAGGCCGGGGCGCGGGGATATCTGCTCAAGGATGCTGGACGCCAGGCGCTGTTCGAGTCCATCCGGGCCGCCGCGCGGGGTGAGTCACTCCTACCATCGGCAGTGGTCGATAGGGTTGTGGCTCATCTGGCGAGGCCCCGGCCGGTCGAACAGGATACACTGTCGCAGCGTGAGCAGGAGGTGCTGGCGCTCTTGGCGCAGGGGGCGGCGAACAAGGAAATCGCGGCGCAGCTTCACATCACCGAACGCACCGTCAAAGCCCACGTGACGAGCATATTCAACAAACTCGGCGTGAACTCCCGCGCCGAGGCGGTGGCCGTCGCCCTGCGAAGCGGGCTCCTGCCTGCATAGCCACCGGGCTGGTTGCCGCCTTCCTATCCACCTAACCCTGCCGGAAACGCAACGCGTCCGTCGGACAGACCGTGGTGCATAGACCACACGAGCGGCACCGCGCCTTTTCGAGAATCATCTCCACTTCGGGGGTGAGGTGGCGGGCTCTGTAGGCGCACGCGGTGACACAGCGGCCACATTGGGTGCACAGTTCTGGGTCGAAGCAAAAGTCGAGCGCGGCGGAAGGGATGGACCTCTGCAGGTGGGGTAGGGCCAGGCCGCGTAATTCCTCCAGACTGGCGTAGTGGTGCTGCTCCAGCCATCGTTCCAGGCGGACCAGTGTCTTGCCGAACCATCCCAGCCCCTGAAGCAGGGGAGCGGTGTGGACACCTACCGCTGTCGCGCCAGCCATCACCATCTCGACGGCATGTTCCGCTTGCCCTACTCCCCCGGTGCCCACTACCGGGACGTCGTGCTGAAGACAGACTTCGGCCACGGCGCGCAGAGCGACGGGGCGGATAGCACTACCCGACAGCCAGGCGAAAGAGCCCAGCATCGGTTGCCCGGTCTCGACGTCCACCCGCAGTGCCGGGCCGATGGAGTCGATGGCGGTCACGCCGTCGGCGCCGGCCTGCAGGCATCCATCCACCACCCCTGCGAGGTCGGGCCAGTTGGCGCTGACCTTGATCAGGACGGGGATCGTGACGTTCCGCTTCGCCGCTGCCACCATCGGCGCGGCATCGCGTGCCTGGTAGGAGACCAGTTCCAGCATATCGGCCCCGGCCGCGGCCAGAGGCGCTGCCAGTTGTTCCACCTCGGCAGGCGTGTGACCAGTGCTGGCGATGATGACCCTGTTCTGGAGAGCATTGTCCCTGTCAGCAAGAGTGGGCAGTTCCTCTTCGATCCACTGCAAAGCCGATAGATCGGACCAGCCCTCGGTGTTGAGCATACTCCCGCGTCCTGCCGCGGCGATGTGGGGCATAGGGTTGGTCGTCGCCTCAGGACGGATGGTCTTGGTGACCACTGCTGCCGCACCGGCGTCAAATGCTGCCTGAATCGCTTCCGCGTTCCAGGAGAGCGGGCCGGAAGCCAGGACGAGGGGGTTCGGTAGTCTAATGCCGCATAGGGCTACAGTCAGGTCAGACACTGTGCCTCCTTGCTGCTTCAAGTGTCAGAGCTTCAGGTTATCGTGAATGGCTCGACCAAGAACCTGAGGCCCGGAAACAGATGACCCTGGATCACGTCCGCCACAGGTGAACTGCTGCCTCAACCGCTCGTGCCCGCACCCTCGCCTCATCTACGCCGATCACGTCCCCGTCCTTGAGGAGCCAGCGTCCAGCGCACATCACGCCACGCAGGTCTGAGGGGTTCCGCCAGAGGAGCAACTGATCGGCCAGGTTGTGGCGGGCCAGGGGGGTAGGTAGGTCGGCGGCGATCAGTAAGAGATCGGCCTGGTTGCCGAGGGCCAATGTCCCCAGGTTTTCGAAACCCAGTGCCCGAGCGCCGTTCTGTGTCGCCATTGTCCACACGGTGTCCGCTGGCATCGTGCCCGGGTCGAGCAGCCGGGCCTTTGGGATCAGAGCAGCGGCCCGCATCACCTCGAAAAAGTTATTGACATAACCATCGGTGCCCAGGGTGACGTTGACACCGGCAGCCAGCATCTCCGGAACGGGGGCAAAGCCGCCGCCCACTTCGCAGTTGGAAAGCGGCTGATGGGAAACGTGCACACCATTCTGAGCCAGGATAGCGATCTCAGCGGCGTCGATCTGCACGCATTGGGAGGCCAGCACGTGGTCACCCAGGACGCCCAGTTGGCCATAGTAGGCAACAGGCCGCAACCCAAAGTGGGACAGGCAGTATTCCGGCTCATAGGTTCCCTCAGAAAGGTGCATGTGCACTTTTGCACCCCGTTCTGCAGCCAGCCCAAAAGCACGCCGGATAAAGTCAGCGGAGCAGGTGAAGGTGGTGTGAAAGCACATCATTCCAGAGACCAGCCCGTCCCGTTCTCGGCAGGCGTCGATAAGGTCGGCGTTTTCGCGCAGACCCAGCTCGCCGTTCTCCGCACTCACCCGCTGGGTGGCCTCGAAGGAGAGCACGCCCCGCAGCCCTCGGCGGCGCACAATCTCAGCCTCCACCTCCAGCGCACCCGGCAGGGCATAGGGGGCTTCCAGGCAGTCATAGAACGTGGTGACGCCGGAACGGACCATCTCCAGGCAGGCCCAATCGGTTGCGGCCGCGATGAGGTCGTGGGTCAGGCTGTCCTCGACCCGGGGCCACCAATAGTCCTCCAGGAATGGCCAAAAGCCAGCAGGAGCCTCCTCCAGCGGGATGCCGTGGGCCAGAACGCCGTACATATGATGATGCGCGTTGACAAAGGCGGGTGTGAGGATACAATCCTTCGCCTCCACGACGGCGGCATTTGGGAAACGGGCGCGCAGGTCGGCGTGGGGGGCAACAGCAACTATACGCTCATCTTGAACAGCTACGCCCCAACCCAGGTGGGGTGGCTGCGTCGTGTCAGCCCAGAGCATATGGCCCAAGATCAATGTCGTAAGCGTACGCACTCTCACCTCCTAATACCCAATCTCCGGTAGGGGCCGCCCTTGTGGCGGCCCTCGGCGTCATCCCCCGGCGATGGCCGGGAAGAGCATCAGTTCGTCGCCGTCGGACAGCGGATCGTCGAACCGCTTGTGGGGCACCAGCTTTCGATTGCGAAATACGACCAGGTGGGACACGACATTTCCCTGCGGTGAAAAAAGCATCTGCTTTAGGTGAGGGCCGTGACGGTCTGCCAGGTATCCCAGCCCGGCGCGTAGCGACGTCCCCTCGTGCAGGGTGATGGTCTCCTGTTCAATGCCCGCGCTCCGGCGGAGCATATTGTGGTAGCGTATGCTGACGGTGATCATTTCTCCGCCAGGCTCGGGTTCAGCCACGGGGCGGCCTCCTCCAGTCCCAGTTCGCGCAGCTTACGCTCGGTCGGCCAGCCGGTCTCTGGATCCCATTCCCTCAACCGGTAGTATCCTTCCAACATCTGATCGAGTTCAACGACTTGCCCCTCAGCGTTCCCGGAGGGGGAAGGGTCCTCGGTAAACCGGCGGGGGAGGCGATCGTCGGCGCGGGTGATGCCGTGCCTGGCGTTGTAGCAGCGCTGGAGATTGTAAATCCGTTCGCCGATACGCTTCAACCGTTCCACAGGCATGTCCATCCCAGTCGCGGCCTCCAGCGCTGCAGCGATGTCGGGCCAATAGATCTCGGCCAGGACAAAGGTGCCGCCGGATTTGCACACCCCCACTGAGTCCACCACCGCCCCGAAATCCTCGCCGTCCTTGACCAGCAGCGGCTTGTGCTTGATCGCCAGTGGATCTGCCATCTCCGGCAGGTACTTTTCTCCGTAACGACGGCGGGCCTCGTCTGGGAAGCCGGTCTCGTCGATGACGGGAAAGGCCTTGAGGTGGTCGGCTCCGCGGTTGGATGTGGCGTGTGCCAGCCCCATCGACTTTTGAGCACGGCCATCCTGCGCGGCGATCTCCATCCCCTTGACGTGCATCGCGTACTCTTCCGCACCCCGCCCGATAATGTCGGCCGCCCTGCGTACCCCCTCCGCAAGCAGAGCACCAAACCCCTCTCGACGGCTGATTTTTTCCAATAGGGGGAGGACGACGTCCGTGTCACTCCAGCGGAGCGCGAGCCCGTCCGTGTCGTCGAGGTTGAGGATCTCGTTTTCCCACAACTCCATAGCGAAACTGATCATCCGACCTGCAGAGATGGTGTCCATCCCCAGATCGTCACACAGTTGGTTGGCCGCCAATATGACGTCCAGGTCAGCGTTCAGGATATTGGCCCCCATCGAGTTGAGGGTCTCGTACTCAACGCTGTGCAGGGCGGTACCGGCGTGCGGTCCATCGGGGAGGCTGTACAGCTTGTCGCACCCGATGGGACAGCCGAAACAGGCCATGTGGCGAACAAAAGCCCGGCCTATCAGCGACTCTACGTTGATCTTGTCTACCTCCGAAAAAGACCCCATCTGGAAATTCTTGGTGGGGAAGCGGCCTAGGGGGTCCATCAGAGAGACGATGCCGGGGGTTCCGTGGGCGGAGACGTCAGGATAGATGGGATTGGCGCGAATCCGGCGGTGAAACTCGACCGCCAGATCGTGGAAACGCTCCGGATCAGCTATATGCACAGGCCCGCGTCCCCGAACTGCGATCGCCTTTAGGTTCTTGCTTCCCATCACCGCGCCCAATCCACAACGACCGAGTGAACGCTGCGACGTAACCTGAATACTGGCAAAACGAACCTGGTTCTCGCCAGCCGGTCCAATCGTCGCAACCTTGATCTGAGGGTCGCGCCCAGCATGGCGGATGGCAGACTCGGTCTGGGAGGTGGTCAGCCCCCAGAGTTCATCCGCGGGGCGCAGCTCGACTCTGCCCTTGTCCTGCCCGCCAGGAACAGGGTCGTCGGATAGCGCCAGGTAGACCGGCTCGGGTGCCCGTCCGACGAAAACGACCGCATCCCATCCGGCGAACTTTAGTTCCGGACCGAAGAAACCACCAGCGTTCGCGTCACCATATATGCCGGTGAGGGGCGACTTGGCGATGGCCTCCATCCGGCAGGCGTTGGGCACCAATGTGCCGATGAGAGGGCCCGCAGCGATGATGAGGAGGTTCTCCGGGGCCAGGGGGTCCACCTCAGCTCCCA
The DNA here is from genome assembly GCA_964444825.1 of uncultured Anaerolineales bacterium. Classification (GTDB taxonomy): domain Bacteria; phylum Chloroflexota; class Anaerolineae; order B4-G1; family B4-G1; genus CAYUIS01. Next base: position 29,380 of record CAYUIS010000004.1, read on the forward strand.
CGTTGTCCCACAATAGGCGGGTCCCGAAACCATTGCCGCCCAGGTAGTCTTCGGCCAGTGTCTGGTCATATTCCTGCGGTTCGATCTTGCCCGTGCTCAGATCGATGCGCAACCACTTGCCGACAAAACCTTTGTACGGAAACATATGCCTACTCCCTGATCCCCGATCCCTGCTCCCTGCTCCGAAGTAAATGGGCAGTGATTTCTAGAGCATAGTCAAGCGTGCACCGTAACTACCCCGGTCGGGCACATCGCTGCGCACTCGGGCTCACCGCCACACAGGTCACATTTGAGGGATACACCCAGTTCCTCGTTCACGAATATCGCCCCGTACGGACACGCCTGCTCGCAGTCGCCGCAGCCAATACACACGTCCACATCGACCACCCACGCACCAAGAATGTCGTTCAAGGCGATCGCGTCTACCGGGCAGGCCTCAGCGCAGGGGGCGGTTTCACCATCCGGCCACTCCAAAGCGCCACACTGGCGGCAGATGTTGGGCGTGAACGGTCCCTTGTCGCTCTCAGCCAGGATGGTGATACGTGAGCGTCCCGGCCAGATGGCCCTCTCGTGGTGGAAAGAGCAAAAGCTCTCACAGATGCGGCAGCCAGTGCACTTTTCGGTTTCTACCTTCAGATACATGTCTGCCTCCTGCCTCCTGCTTCTTGCTTCCTGCACCTACGCGCCAGGCTGTCGAACCACAAAGCGCCCCCAGTCCTCTTTGCCGACGAATTCGCCATCGCGCACGATCACCCGGCCTCGACTGAGCACATCACGGGGCCAGCCCTGGATGTGTTTTCCCTCGTAGGGCGACCAGTCCACGCGCTCGTGGAGCGTTTCCCCGGCCTGCAGAGTTACCCAATGGTCTGGATCGAAGATAACCAGGTCAGCGTCAAAGCCAGGCGCGATCTGCCCCTTGCGATCCAGACCAAAGATGCGGGCCGGGTTGGTGCAGCAGACCTCGACCCAACGCTCCAGTGTCATCCAGTATCGCTGGCCAAAGTGGTAGGCCAGGCTAAGGCGCGCCTCGATGGAGGGCAGCCCGCCAGGGACCGTGGTAAAGTCGGCATGACGGCTCTTGTCAGCGGCAGTAAATGGGCAGTGATCGGTCGCCAGCACGTCCAGATCCTCGAAGGCTAATCCGCCCCATAGCGCCTCATTGTCCTCCTCCGCTCTCAGGGGCGGCGAACAGATCAGGCGTTCTCCACCGGGCAGATCCAGGGCCATCCCGTTCAGCAATAGGTACTGCGGGCAGGTCTCGCCGTAGATGTCCTCGCCGCGCGCCCGTGCGGCCTGGATGCGCGATAGGCTGTCCTCACATGAGACATGGACGATGTAGACAGGGCTCTCGGCTAGCGCGGCGACGTCGATAGCTCGGCTCACCGCCTCCGCCTCCTGGCGGGGTGGGCGGGTCAGGGCATGGTAGATAGGGAGAGTATCGCCACGAGCCACCGCCTGGGCGCGCAGGGCCTCACATATGGGGCCGTTCTCACAGTGGATGATGGGCAGACCGCCAACCGCCGCGATGGCCTCCATCGCACGGAAGAGCTGCACGTCATCCAATCGCAAATCCTCATAGGCCAGGTAGAGCTTGAAGCTGGACACACCTGCCGCCATCACCGCTGGCAGATCGTCCAGCGATTCAGGATGGGCAGCGTGCCACGTGGGGATGGTCATATGGAGACCATAGTCCACTGCCACGCGTCCATCCGCCTCGGCCCGCCGTTTCTCCAGCGCCTCCAGCAGCCGCTCTCCCGGCTCCGGCTCGACAAAGTCAATGACCGTTGTCGTGCCCCCCCACGCCGCCGCGACCGTGCCGCTGGCAAAGTCGTCACTGCTGACGTATTCACCGACCGGCATCTGGAGATGGACGTGGGGATCTATGCCTCCAGGCAGCACGTAGCAGCCCGTAGCATCAAGCTCGACCGCGCCCTGGGAGCCAGGTGGATTTGCTCCCACCTCAACCAGTGCGGCAATGCGCTCCCCGACGATGCCCACGTCGGCGGAAAAGACACCACTTGGGGTTATGAGTGTGCCGTTACGAATGACTGTATCCATCAAGATAGCTCACCCCTTTGTCAGATTCCCCTCCCCCGGTGGGAGGGGCTAGGGGAGGGGATCAGGTCGTCCAGCCCCAATCTCCGCAACGTCTCTGGAGTGGGGGCGCCGCTTTCGTCCCATCCGCGCAATTGATAATATCGGTCTAGCATTGCCTCAAAATCGTGTAGGCGCCCGACCTGCACCGGTTCCGGCGAGGGCCGCACCTCTCCCGTCGCCTCGTCCCGTTCAAAGGCGTACACCTCTAACGGTTCCGACGTGAACCTGTCCGGGAGACGATCGTCGACCCGCGAGAGGCCCAGGCGCACGTTGTACAGCCGCTCCAGGTTGACGATCCGCTCGCCCGCCATCAGCAGTTCCTCGCTGCTGATCTCCCGCTCCCACAGCGCGCTCAACCCCGCTGCCAGATCCTCTGGGTAGAGGGCAAAGGTCTCGGCGGTCGCAAACTTGCAGACCCCCAGCGCGTCGGAGACGGCGCAGTAGTGCTCGGTGAAGGCAATGAGATCAGGCTTGTAGGTCTCGTCGTCTGTCTCCATCAATGAGGGGACGATGTCGGCAGGGAAAAACCGTTGAGCGGCCTCCAGGTTCCCCGCCAGGTCGATCGTGGGCAGGGCGTAGAGGTGGTCCGCACCCCGATTCGCGGTGGCGTGGGCCAGGCCAAATCCCTTGGCGATGCGAGGCTCCTGGCGTGGAAGCTCCATCCCTTTGACCTGCATCGCGTACTTTGGCGCGTCTCCGCCGAGGGTCTGGGCGGCGTGCCAGCTCCCTTCTGCCAGGAGGTCACCCAGGCCGCGCCGGTGGGCGATGTGCTGGATCAGGCCAAGGAGGGTGTCCGCGTCTCCCCACTGGAGGGAGAATTCCTCATCCTCCAGGATGGCGCGCTGGTGGCACTCCATCGCAAAGGCTATCACGGTCCCCGTTGAGATGGTGTCGAGCCCCAGGTCGTTACAGAGCCGGTTGGCGTGAAAAATGACCTCGGGGTCATCGATCCCACACATCGGCCCCAGCGCGTCCAATGTTTCGTATTCCGGACCTTCCAGGTCTCCGGCGTGAGGGCCGCTCTCAACTCGGGTGATCCGACCGCAACGGATGGGACAGGCGAAGCAACCCTTGTTCTTGAGCGTGTAGCGGGCGATGGCTTGAGCGTTCACGCGATCCGCCCAGGGTACCTGCCCCAACTGGTGGTTATGGGCGGGCAGGTCACCTACCTGATTCTTGCCCGCCACCAGGACGACGGTGCCCCAGTCGCGCAATCCGGCGACGTGGGGATGGTCGCGGACTTGTTCGAATGCACGTTTGGCCTGGTCTCGGAAGGCGGACGGCAGACCCAGGTCCACTTGCCCCCGCACCACGAGCGCTTTCAGGTTCTTGCTTCCCATCAGCGCTCCACCGCCACACCGGGCCGCCGCCCGGCTTCTGTCGTTGATGATGCTGGCGATCCGCACGCCGCGCTCGCCCGCGGGTCCGATGCAGGCCACCCTGGCCCCGTCGGTCGCCAGGCTATCGTGCGTTTCGTATGACCCTCTGCCCCACAGGTGGTTGGCAGGCTGGATGGTGGCCCCATCCGGTGTCAGCTCCAGATACACTGGTTGCTCGGCCCGGCCGGTGATCACGACAACGTCGTACCCGGCGCGGCGGAGACCTGCACCAAGGAACCCGCCGGTGTTGGCGTAACCATAGATGGAGGTCAGAGGGGAGGGAAAGGTGACGTGGGTGCGAGCGCCGGTGGGCCAGGCGGTTCCGGTCAGCGGACCGACTGAGAATATCAGGGGGTTTTCCGGCGACAGAGGGTCATCAGGGTTAGCCAGGTGACGGAAGAGCAACGCGGCTCCCAGCCCTCTTCCACCCAGAAAGCGGGAGGTCAGATCCTCGTCCACAGGGCGGAGGTCGACGGAACGCTTGGAAAGATTGATCCAGGCAGCGCGCGGCATAAGCAACTCCTTAACTGATGACCGAGTACAGGATCACCTTGATAGAGTCGGGATCGGTGACCGAAAAGGCGCGATGACCCCAGGGTTTGTCAGCGAGACCCTTCTTGATAGGCAGCCCCTTCTCCTGGACACGTTCGTACCATCCATCCACATCGTCCACCTCGTAGGATAACTCCATTCCCTGCGGTGGCACATACGTCTCTCCAGGGCGTAAGGCCAAAACCTCAATGATGCCAGAGGCTGCCTGGAACAATGTCCCACGTTCAGCCGGCCCTCGATCCCATGAGCTAACGATGGGCAACCTTAGCCCATCTCGGTAAAACGCCACTGAGGCGTCATAGTCCTTTGCTCTAAAAATAAAACGAAACTCCCCTGTCATTGTCAAACTCCTCCTCTCAGCTATCTCGTCTCAGGATCCGCACATCCAAAGCCATCAGACCGTGCTCGAACAACCTCACGGGGTTCAGGTCCAATTCCTCAATCTCTGGCCTCTCTGTGATCATCTGGGAAACCGTGAGCAGCAACTTGATCAACGCCTCAACGTCGTATCCAGACTGGCCGCGCACACCCTCCAGCAGAGACCACCCACGAATCTCCCGGACCATCTCCTGTGCATCTCTATATTCCAGAGGAACGACCCGGAAGCTCACGTCCTTCAGTACTTCCGTAAAAATCCCCCCCAGGCCGAACATCACCGTCGGCCCGAACATCACGTCGTGCAGCGCGCCCACGATCACTTCGAGCCCAGCAGACACCTGCTTGGAGACCAGGATTCCCTGGATGTCAGCGCCAGGAACATGCTCACGAACCGTGGCGACGATCCGGTCATAGGTGTTTGCCACACTTGGCCCGTCGTCCAGCCCCACGACCACTCCTCCCACGTCGCTCTTGTGGGGCGCGTCCGGCGAGACGACCTTGAGCACGACAGGGTACCCCAGGCGGGCAGCAAGAATCGCCGCTTCCTCGGCGCTGTGTGCTACAGCGTGATCTGGATATGGAATCCCATAATCATACAGGAGAGAAACGGCCTCCGGTTCCAAGAGGACACGGGATGGTGTATCCCCGCTCATTCTGCCTCCCCTATTGACTTTTGCACCACCTGATATCCCAGGTCGTATGCCGTGCGGTTCACCGTCACCAGGCGGCTGGGCCAGCGCTCCGCCATCGCGTCAAACAGGCTCTCCTCAGAGATGTCGAGCAGGCCGAGCGCAAACAGACCGCCAAGCATTACAGTGTTCGCCGTTCGCGCGTTGCCAGCCTGCAGCGCCAGGTTCGTGGCATCAAGGGTCAACACGCGCGCGTCCAGACTCCCAAGCCCGCCAAGGATGCTCTCCACATCAGGATATTGGGCACGACCGACAGCCACGTCCACCGGAAGCCAGGGACGGGTGTTGAGCAGCACCCATCCCCCGGGTCTGAGGAACCGGACGGCCACGCGCAGGCCCTCAAGCGGTTCCATAGAGACTACGACGTCTGCCTCATCCTCCATCATCATCGGCGCCCAGACCTCGCCCACCCGAACGTGAGCCATCACAGATCCACCCCGTGTTGCTGCCCCAAAGGTCTCGGCCAGTTTCACCTCGCGCCCATCTTTCAAGGCTGCCTCTGCCAGCAGGCGGGAGGCCAGGATGCTCCCCTGGCCGCCGACACCTGCCACGACGATGTTGGTAGATTCGGAATTGCTGCTCATTCTGTCTCTCCTGTATCCACACCTTTGATCGCTTCGGATGGGCAGAGTTGGGCGCAGATTCCACAACCCACGCACAGGATCGCGTCAATTCCTGCCCCATCCTCGGAGTAGGTGATGGCCGGGCAGCCCAACTGTACGCACTGTCCACACGCCGTGCAATCATCGGTAACGATGAATGGTTCCCCAAACTTTCTCTCACGTCGTAGAATCTGGAGCATACACTCCCGGCGGGCCACGACGACCGCTGCGCCGTCAAAATCCAACGCCCGGCGAATTACCTCCGTAGCCTCCTGGAGGTTGAAGGGGTCAACGACCTCCACAAACTCGACTCCCATCGCCCGCGCGACCTCCTCGATGAGGATCGTTTTTGCCGGCTGCCCGGCTGCCCGCATCCCGGTCGCAGGGCAGGCCTGGTGACCGGTCATAGAAGTCCAATAGTTGTCCATTACGACAAAAGTGAGTTTGGTCCCATTCCACACCGCGTTCAACAGACCCGGCATGCACGTGTGGAAGAACGTCGAATCGCCAGCCACAGCCACTATCTCTCCACTGAGGCCGGTCTCTGCCCCTGTTCCGTACCCAGCCCGGGCTTGCCCCTGTGCCATCGAAATGCCCGATCCCATGACGTAGAGCGTGTCCAGGAAATCATACAGTATCTTGGAACTGTGACGCGCCGATGCTTCGTTGCTAGGCTCCGGCGTCTGGCCCTTTACACCGTACCCTGCCTGCTCGTAACAACCAATGTCCCCGTTCACGATCGGCACCTGATTTCGTCCAGATTTGATCGCCTTTCGTATCGCCCAATACGTCCCCAGATGCGGGCAGCCCGCGCAGAGCGTGGACGACCGGGGGATGACCAGTGATGCAGTCTCCTGCTTGGCCTTGCTGCGCGTCTCGTCACTCTCCAGAGAGATCCCCATCAAATCGGCAAGCGCCTGGCGGACCAACGCTGTATTCAACTCGCCGTGCCGGGGCAGCACCAGGTCGAATTGTTTCCCAGTTATCCGGATACGTACGTCGTGGGCCTGCGCCAAAACACGCAATTGTGACTCTACGAACGGGTCGCCATCTTCGATGACCAACACCCGCTCGCAACCGGACAGCACATCTAGCGAGAGCTTTGTCGGTATAGGGTAGACCATCCCAATCTTGAGCAACCAGACGCGGTCTTGCAGCCCCAAATCACGGAGGGCCTCGCGGGCGTAGGCAGCCCCCATTCCGGAGACGACCACCGCCACGGGGGCGCTCCCCTCATGCAGCTCATTGAACTGCAGTGACTCCGACTCTTGCACCATCGACGGCAAACGGGCCAGCAGCCACTCGTGCTTCGCCGTTGGTCCCGGCGGACCGTAGACGTTCCAGCGGTATGGGAGCTTCCAATGCTTGTTAAAGCCCGGCTTCAGCGCCGAGGGCTCGACCGCTCCCAACTCGACCACTCCGTTGGAGTGTGAAAGACGTGTGGCCGCGCGAACCATCACCGGCAGTTCCAACCGCTCCGAGAGGGCAAAGGCCGTTTTGGTCATCTCTTTTGCTTCCTGATGGCTTTCCGGCTCCAGGCAGGGAATCATCGCCCACTCCGCCGCGATACGCGAGTCCTGCTCGTTTGAGGAATAGTGCGCGCCCGGATCGTCTGCCACGACCACAACCAGCGCCCCTCGGGTTCCCCCATAGGGCAAGGTCAGGAAGAGATCCATCACGACGTTAAGCCCGGCCCCCTTCATCGCTGCCAGGGAGCGCGCGCCGGTGAGCGCTGCCCCCGCTGCCATCTCGAATGAGACCTTTTCGTTCACACTCCACTCGGCGTAGAATCCCAGTTCGGAGGAGACCTCAGTCAATGTCTCGACGATCTCCGAGCTAGGCGTGCCCGGGTAGGCTGTTACCACCTGGACCCCTGCTTCGATCGCGCCGCGCGCAATGGCCTCGTTGCCGAGCAATAACAATCGGTCTCCAGGTTCACTTGTGGCGATTTTGTTCAATTCTCAGTCTCCTTGCTCGTGTCGAGAAACCAGGTTTTGTCGCTTCGCTTACACGAAAAACCTGGTTTCTTGTTGCCCAAACCACGTCTCGGATCGCCCGAATTGCGCGTTGCGGTGTGGGGAAGACGGGAATCCCCAGCGCGTGCATACGGAAACGTTCAGTTTTTTCGACCTCCCCGCCGCCCAGGTAGGCGACGACAACGCGCGCCCCGACCCTCTCCTTGAGACGTTGAGCCACCTCCGCCGCGCCTGGGATCGGGTCCCCAAAGATGAGCAGATAGACATCGGCCAGGTCGTGCCGCTCGATGACGGAGGTCGCCGCCTCAAAGTGGGCTGCCGGAGCCACGGTCAGATCCAGGGGATTGGCAAGTATGGCGGTGGGCAGCAAGCCCGCGGCCTCGAGTTCTGCGACCGCCTCTGGCGGCAACGGTTCCACCCGCAGGCCAAGCCGCTCCCCCTCATCCGTCGCCAGGATGCCACAGCCGCCGGAGCTGGTGACGGTAAACACACGGTCGCCTCCGTTCAAATCCAGGCTGGACAGCGCCTTGGCGCTATCGTATAACGACTCGATGTCGGGCGTACGTACGATGCCGAACTGTCTACAAGCCGCGTCAAAGACCTCGTCCCTTCCGGCCAGCGACCGGGTGTGAGAAGCAGCCGCACGTCGCCCACCCTCTGTCCGCCCGGACTTTAAAGCGACGATTGGCTTGTTGGGAATTGCGCGTTTCACGGCCTCCAGGAACCGTCGACCATCCTTGGCTCCTTCGAGATAGAGCGCGATTACCCTGCTCTCCTCATCGTCAACGAAAAAGTCAATCAGGTCTGTCTCGCAGACGTCCACTTGGTTGCCCAGACTGACCGTCGCCGAGATGCCGAGGCCCTCATCCACAGCCCAGCCAGCCAGCGTGGCCGCTACCGTTCCACTCTGTGAGATTACGGCCAGAGAGCCGGACGCGGTGACCAATGGCCACGACGCGCAGAGCTTGTTAGGCCGGTAGTTGACTCCCTGGCAGTTCGGCCCCACGAGCCGTATGCCGGTCTCTGCGACGATGTCCAGCAACTCTTGTTCCAGATCCTCCCGTCCCGATTCCCGAAACCCCCCACTGATAATGATACCGGCTGTGGCACCTTTGCCGACCGCCTCCCGCAGCGTCCCTGGAACAAACCGCGCTGGAACGACGACTACCACCAGGTCCAAGTTCGCTGGTATCTCACCTACCGTCGGATAGACCCGCAGCCCCAGAATCTCATCTGCCTTCGGATTGACCGGGTAGACTTCTCCTTCATACCCTCCGCTGACAATGTTCACCAGGATCTCGTGTCCTAACTTTGCCGGATTTGATGACGCCCCTACAACCGCCACAGAGCGTGCCCAGAACAACCGGGATATTCCGTTCTTTGTCGCTTTATCGTTCATTCCGTTTTGTTCCTCGTGCTCGCTGCATCACCATCACCCCACCCATAATCAGCAGGACCCCCAAGCCCATGAGCCATGTCATCCGCTCCCCAACAAATGCCCAGGCAATCAGCGGCGCTAGCCCAACCTGGAGCGAGTTAAGCGTGCTGGCGCTGGCGATGGTGGTCAGCGAATACGCCGTAGTGACGCTGACGAGCGCGACTGTATTAAACAACCCGGCGATCAGTACGTTGAGCAACAGCCCTCGGGACGTGGTCACATACAGCGCTATGTTTCCAGTCGCGAGAAGATAGGCATTGTTGATCATGATACCCGTCAGCGTGGCAATGGCCAGCGCAGGAAAACGGTCAACGCCACGGCGCATCGTGTAGGTGACCAGCACGCCCGAGAGCGACCAACAGAACGCCGTAGCTGTAGCATACGGCACCGCCAGCCACCAAGTGGGTGAAAGCGTCACGTCGCCACTGCGCCCCAGTGACAACACAGATATCCCTAGCACGCTGATCGCCATTCCCGCCGCCATCCCACGGGTGAACGGCTCGTGCAGAAAAACCGCCGCGAGCAACGCCCCCCAGAATACCTGCGTGCCGGTGACTGGGCTGGCGACCAGGATACCACCCTTTTCCAACGCCGCAAACAGCAGTGGATTGGCGATCACAAAGGTCAGCACCCCGTAGCCGACCAGTGGGACGAGCAGCCGCCAGTCGCTCAGTGGCGAGACCAGGTTGGGGTCACGACGTCTGGCGCGCCACCCCATCACCAGAGAGAACAGGAAGATCGGCGTCGCCCGCAGGCTGACACCCAACATATAATTCAGGTCGCTTCCCCGCACCGCTATACCGGTAAAGACATTGTTGAGTGCATAAGCAAGAGCCGCTGTTAATGCCCAGAATTCACCCTTGCCCAGACGAACGCGACGAATGGAGGAACCACTCGGCAGGGTCATGCTTCAACTCCCCGGTTGCTCCGAGAGACCGCGCCAGTTTTGCTCACTTCGGCGGTCACACGATCCGGGGTGGCGGGCAGTCGGCGAATACGCACGCCGACAGCGTCATAGATTGCGTTGATGATGGCGGGTGCAGTGGGGATTGCGGCAGCCTCTGCGATGCCCTTAGCGCCGTAAGGTCCGTTCGGGTCCGGGTCCTCGATAAGCAGCACTTCCACCGGTGGCGCATCTTTGATGACCGGGATGCCGACTTTGGCCAGGGTATCCGTCGCCAGGTAGCCCCGATCCAGAATGAACTCCTCCGAAAGCGCGTAGCCTAGCCCCATCAGGCAACTTCCCTCGATCTGCCCTCTTGCGCCGTGAGGGTTGATGGTCCGGCCGACATCGTGAGCGGCGACGATCTTTCGCACGTGCACCTCGCCGCTGGCCTCGTCCACGTCCACGATGGCGGCCTGGGTGGCGTAGCTGAAGGAGACAAAGTTGACGCGCTCGTCCTCGCCGCTCGCTTCGAGGGAAAATGTCGGCGGTGGATTGTACGTATGCTCCACGGATAGCGTCCGTCCCTCAGCCTGGAGCCGTGCGGCTAGTTGGACCAGCGCCTCGGTAGTGAATCTTGTTTCGCCTGGCAGCTCTGCCTTCAACTGTGCCAGGAACAGCGGTGCAGCCTCAACCACGGCGTTGCCCGACATGAAGGTGGTGCGCGAAGCGCTGGTGATGCCGCCATCGGGAGTACGGGCCGTGTCGCAGGCCAGCACGTCAACGTCCGTGTATGGCACACCCAAGGCATGTGCCGCTATCTGCGCGATGACTGTGTCGGCTCCCTGGCCCAGGTCGGCCCCGCCGAACCGGACGAGAAAACGTCCCTCTGGCGTCAACTCTATCGCCGCGCCAGTAGGTTCCGGCAAGCCCAATCCCAGTCCGACGTTCTTGTAGCAACTGGCCACGCCCACACCGCGCCGGTGGCCGGCCGCCGGTGGCGGCAACTCGGCCTTTGTTGCCTCTAGCGCTTTTTCAAGTTGCGTCAGCGTCTCTACAAACGGCACGCTCTCGGCCAGCACCTGACCGGTCGCTGTCCTGCTGCCGGGCCTTAGGCCGTTGATACGGCGTAACTCGAATGGGCTGATCCCCAGCTTTTCGGCCACCTCGTCTACCAAAGACTCGATGGCAAAGGCCGACTGGGGGATGCCGAAACCCCGCATCGCCCCGCACGCGACGTTGTTGGTGTAGACAGAAAGCCCCTTGATGCGCAGGTTGGGGATGTCGTAGGGGCCGGTGGCAAAGAGTGTGGCCTGGTCGAGCACCGGGATTCCCGCGCTGGAGTAGGCCCCGGTGTCGGCCAGGATGTCACAGGTCAGGGCGACCAATCGGCCGTCGTGGGTCGCGCCCAGACGGACGGTGTGCTCCATCGCGTGGCGCTTGGTGTGGAAGCGCAGGCTCTCGGCCCGCGTCAGGTCCATGTTGACCGGTCGCCGGGCGTGGAAGGCTGCCAGCGCCAGGTAGGGATGCAAACTCATATCGTTGCGCGCGCCAAACGCGCCGCCTGGGGAGACGTGTACCAACCGTACCTTCTCCAGCGGCAGCCCCAGCACCTCGGCCACCCCCCGGTGATGGAACGAGACGGCTTGACTTGCCATCCAAACTGTGACCACGTCGTCCCCGTCCAGCGCCGCCGCGCCGGCCTCCGGCTCCAGGTAGGCGTGTTCAATGAAGGGTGTGCGGAAGGTGAAAACGACGACCACGTCTGCCTTGGCCATCGCCGCCTCGACATCCCCCCTTTCGACGTGGGTGGCGTACATCACGTTGCTGGGTTCGTCGCCGGGGCGCGGTGGGTGGAGAATGGGCGCATCTGGGGCCAGCGCCTCGTGGGGCGAAAAGACCCCCGCCAACTCACGGTATTCGACGCGCACCTGCTCCGCGGCGGCCCGAGCGCTCGCTTCAGATTCGGCCACAACCAGCGCCAGCACGTCGCTGATGGAGCGCACCCGCCCGCCCACGGGCACAAAGACCGGCTGGTGGGGGATGATGATGCCAAAACTATTCCGCCCAGGGACATCCTCAGCAGTGAGCACCGCGACCACGCCCGCCATCGCCTCGGCCTGGCTTGTGTCCAGAGCGAGCAGTTCAGCATAGGGGTGTTGGCTGAATATGGCCACCGCGTGCAACGCTCCCCCGTCCTTGGCTCCCGGGCCAAGTTGCGGCTTCCAGTCAGCGCCGTAACGGTGCGTGCCGGTAACCTTTGGCACACCATCCTTGCGCACCACAGCCCGCCCAACTACGTTCGAGTCTTCCCCAAAGTCCAGCAGGATATCCGTTCCATCGCGCAGGGCCGCCGCTGCCCGGTGCACAGCCGCGATGATCGTGTTGTAGCCGGTGCAGCGGCAGAGATGACCGGTGAACCACTCACGAATCTCGTCGTCGGTGGGATCGGGGTTCTGGTCGAGCAGCGCCTGGGCCGCCAGTAGCATCCCCGGGGTGCAAAAGCCGCACTGCACAGCACCTTCCGCCAGAAACGCCTTTTGAATGGGATGGAGGGCGCCGTCCGGACCAGCGAGCCCTTCGACGGTGAGCACATGGCGTCCCTGGGCTTTTAACGCGGGCGTGATGCACGAGGCCACTGGCTCCCCGTCGAGCAACACGGTGCAGGCCCCACACTCGCCCTCACCACAACCGACCTTGACGCCGGTTAACCCGAGCTGGTCGCGCAATACGTCAACCAGCATCGCCCCTGGCGCTACATCAACCGAAATCTCTTGTCTGTTTACACGCATCGCTAGCGTGCCCATAGATACTCCTCAGAAACCAGGTTTTTCGTGTAAGCGAAGCGACAAAACCTGGTTTCTAGCTTGCTTCAACACACTCTGCACCAACACCGCCACCATCGCCTCGCGGTAGACCTTTGAGCAACGCAGGAAGCTGTCGCGAGGGCTGGCCCCCTCCTGCGCCAACGTCGCGGCGTGGACAATCGTCTCGGCAGTCACCGGCTGACCAGCCATCCACGCTTCGGCGGTGGCAGCGCGGAACGGTCGCGGTCCCACCGGCCCCAGCGCGATAGCGGTCGACGCGAACCTATCTCCATCCAACTGCACGATAGCCGCCGCACACATCACCGGCAGGGCGATGGACTTGCACTTACCCAGCCGTCGGTAGGCTGAGCCAACCTGTCCGGTCGGCAGCCGAAAACGGAATGCCCGCACGAGTTCGGCGGTACTGTCCACGCGTGAAACGCCGGGACCTTTATACAGTTCGATCAACCCTGCCCAGCGCGGGCCGTCCACACCAACGACTTCGGCCTCAGCGTCCAGCGCCAGGAGCGCTAGCGCAGCGTCAGCGGCGGGTTGGGCGTTGACCACATTCCCCCCTAGCGTGCCGACGTTGCGAACCTGCGTTGACCCGATCTCGGCGGCGGCCTGGGCCAACACCGTAACTCGCTCTCGAATCAGTGGGGACGCAACTACCTCGGCGTGGGTCGTCGCCGCGCCGATCGTGACAAAGCCATCGGTCTTGGAAATACCCCGCAACGCATCGACACGGCTGATGTCCACCAGGCAACTCGCCTGCCGCTCGCCGCGCCGCAGTTGCAGCACCAGGTCGGTACCGCCAGCGACCACGCGCGCCCGCCCACCATAGTCAGCCAGCATTTGTAGGGCTTGGTCAACGGTTGCGGGATAGAGATACTCTTGCCACATACAGCCTCCAAATCCGTGAACGCAAAACGTTACACAGAGTCACGCATCACTCTCCGTTCTCCAGATACTCGTACAACCGCTCCACGCTCCAGTCTGTGTCGAAACCCAGCTTGTCCAGCGAGCGGCCCTCGGCGCGGAAATCGCGGTCGAGCAGGCCCGAGGCGACGGTGACGATTGCGTCGCTCACAGGGGTCGGCACGCCCATCAAACGACCCAGCTCGCAGTACGTGAACAGGCCGTAGGGAATATCCTCGGTCAGATGACGCGTGTCGAGCTTGAACGGCCCCTCACAGATCTCCAGGTTCTCAGTATGGATGGCGTCGTAGAGCGGTAACACCCCTTCGTCCTCACGCCCCTTGGGGTTCCAGCCGACGTGATAGATCTCCTCCTCCAGCGTGTACGCCTTGATGCCCAGCGCCTCCGAAAGCGCCATCCGCTCCCGATCTACCAGCTTGATCAGGTTGACCACCGCTGGAGTATTGGCCGTCTTGTCAAAGAGACAGAAGGTGGGATCGCCACGCTCGATGCGGGCCGCGTTGCAGATCATCGGCGGCGGATGGGTGATGGCGTTATAGTCCACCAGAATCGTCTCCAACACGCTGCTGGCCGGACGGATCGAATAGTCCGGGAAGGCCGCCTTGAGGGTATTTACCACACGATCGCTCAGTTTGCCGGGAAAGGCGGCGGTGATCAGCTCCATCACCCGCGCCTCGATACGCACCAGCGTCGGTTCCATCTTGGTCGCGCCGTAGGGGAGCGTGTTGGTATCGCCCAGCGCCACGTCGGCGGTGACGCCCGCGTCCCGAAAGACCTTGCCATAGATCAAGCACGCGCCGCCTTTTCCCCAGATGACAATCGTCTGTCCATCCTCAACGTGAGGCGCACAGACGCGGGCAAAAACCTCGTGGGCAAAGGCCGGCACTGGGTTAAAGACGTACTCGGCTCCCCGCATTGCCTCGGCGACGCTAGATGTAACGGTATCAATCTCGGCAAAGCCCTCGTCCATGATCTCGATGCCACCACGCGCTTGGATAGGTTCCAGCACGTGGGCAAACTCGGGTAGGTCATACAGCGCAACGGAGTGACCGCGCAGCGTCAGGTCGGCCGCGGCCGCACAGCCCCCATTGCCCGCACCCAGGATTGCGATTCTTGACATAGTTATCTCCTCCTGCGGAGAAAGAAACCAGGTTCTTCGCAAAAAACCTGGTTTCTCAGTTGGTCTCACACCGCAGCTTCTCTGTCGCCCCTTCGTCCACCTCACCTTCCCGTATCACCACCCCGTAGAGTTCCTCGGCAGCCTGGAGGCTGATGTACCCGTTGCGCACGTCATCGAGAACAGCCGCAGGGTCGCGCTCCAGTGGATTGCCCCAGCCGCCCCCGCCCGACGAGTAGACCGTGTACGTGTCGCCCTTCTTGAGCTGGCGCATACCCTTGGCGGGCAGCACCTCCTCGTCGTCGGTGCCCTCGTTGATCACCAAGTAGTTGGTCCGGCCAGGGAGTCCCCCGTACAAACCAAAGGGCGGATTCCGCATACCGTCGCCAAAGATGGCGAGGAAAGGCTCTTCATCGTAGAAACGGATAGAGTAACGTACGCCCAGCCCTCCACGATACTTGCCCGCACCGCCCGAGTCGACAAGGAATTCGTGGAACTCGGTGATACTTGGCATATCCAGTTCGTTCGTCTCGATGTTGGGGGCGGTCAGACCGCCCAGGTCAATTCCATCGCCGACGTAGCTAGGACCATCTTGGAAGGGCATCGCACCACCGCCGCCCATCCCACAGAAGGCGTAACTGACGTAGAACTCGCCGCTGCGCGGGTCAATGCCAGAGACCGCCGGGCCGCACCAGCGGTTCCACGCAGCCGTGGCGCGCTCGGGCAGCGCCTTTGACAGCGCCATGTACATCGCCTCCAACACCGCGCAGGCGGTATCCAGCGTGCAACTTGCTACCGGCGCGGGGGGCAGCGGATTGACCAGCGTTCCCTCCGGTGCGGTGATATGGATCGGCTGATACGCGCCCTCGTTGTGCGGCACGTCGAGACTTACGCACGTCAGCACGGCCACGTAGACCGAGGTACAAGAGTTGGCAAAGGGGCTGTTGATGAAACCGGTTGTCTGTGGATCGGTGCCGTCGAAATCGACCCACATCTCGTCCCCTTCCACCTTGATGGTCACCTTGACCTTGATGTCTCGCCGGTCAAAGCCATCGTCGTCGAGGATGGCCTCGCCCTCGTAGACGCCGTCGGGGATCTTACTGATCTCGGCCCGCATCATCTGCTCGGCGTAGACCTGGATGGCGTCCAGGATCTCTTTTACACGCGCCACGCCAAGTTCGTCGGCAATCTCCAACAACCGCCGTTCGGCCACGTTGCACGAGGCGACCTGGGCGCGGATATCACTCTCGAACAGATCGGGCATACGGGTGTTGATTTTGAGCAGATCAATGATGTACTGGATCGGCTCGTCGTTCTCATAGACGCGGATGGGTGGGATGCGAATCCCCTCGTGAAAGATCTCTTGTGCCTCTGGGCTGTAGCTGCCGGCGACCATCCCGCCGATATCCAGATGATGGGCGCGGTTGATCGCCATGAACAGCAGCTCGCCTTTGTAATAGATCGGCTTGACCACTGTGACGTCAGCCAGATGCGTGCCGCCTTCGTAAGGGTCGTTGATCAGGTAGACGTCACCGGGCTTTATCTCTTCCTGAAACCTATCCACAATGGCCCGCGCCGCCATCATCGAGGAAGCTGTGTGGGAAGGCACGCCATCCACCTGGGCGACGATGCGTGGCACCCAGTCGCAGATCGCGCACGAAAAGTCGTGCACCTCGGCAAAGATCGGCGAGCGGGAAGTGCGCATCATCGTGATGCCCATCTCCTTGTTGATCGTCCCCAGCCGATGAAAGACAACCGCCATCGTGATCGGGTCAACGCTCATCTGTCCATTGTTCATAGACTCGTTATTCATTTTTCCCATTTACCTCAATCACCACATTCCCCAACCGATCGATCTCTGCCAGGTCATCCGGGTAGATCACAATGGTCGTCGTGACCTCCTCGATGATCGCCGGCCCCTCGATGCGGTTGCCTGCCTGGAGTTTGCTGCCGTCATAGACCGTGGTATCCACCCACCCGCCCTCCTCTCCAAAGTAGGCCGGGCGTTTTGCCTTGACCGCTCCGCTGGCGTCAGCGCCCCCGGTGGGCCAAGAGACCAACGGCGTCTTGGGAATCGCGCCGACGCCAGTCAGCCGGACGTTGATAGACTCTAGCGGACTCTCCGGCTCACTGTAGAGATACAGTCGCTCGTGGGCCTCGTGGAACCGTTGGGCGATCTCGGGCAGCCTCGCTGGTGTGATCTCGCCGGCAGGCACGACGACGGGCACCTCGTGGTGCTGCCCCAGGTAGCGTAGATCCATTCCCCGCTCGACCATCATCCCGTCGGCTGGGATGCCCTCGGCGTCCAGCGTGCTCCTGGCGTCAGTCTCCATCTCGTCAAAGACACGGTTCAGCTCAGAGAAGTCTAGCTCGTCGAGGGGGGCCCACATCGTGCGAACATAGTCGTGCTTGAGGTCGCTCTCGAGCATCCCGAGGGCACAAAAGACGGATGCTGTCTTGGGCACGATCACACGGGGGATGCCGACGATCTCGGCGATCTTGGAACCGTGAAGCGCCCCCGCCCCGCCCGCCGCCACCAATGCAAAGTCGCGGGGGTCGTGGCCCTTCTCCACGCTGACCACCTTGGTCGCGTCGGCCATATTGGTATTGACCAGCCGGTAGATACCATACGCAGCCTCGGTGAGATCGAGGCCCAGTGGTCCTGCAATCTCACTCCGGATCGATTCGACGGCGGATTCTTTGTTTATGGACAACTCGCCGCCCAGGTAAAAATCGGGATTGATGTAGCCCAGCACGACGTTGGCATCAGTTGTGGCAGGCTGGGTGCCGCCCTTGCCGTAACAGGCCGGCCCCGGATCTGCCCCCGCTGACTGTGGCCCCACTTTGAGCATATTTCCCTCGTCCAGGTGCGCAATGGAACCGCCGCCCGCCCCGATCGTGTGGATGTCAATCATCGGCAGCGCAACGCGGTAGCGGGCGACCTCGCCCTCGGTCGTCATCTCGTAGGCCCCATCCTTGATCAGGCTGACGTCGTAGCTGGTGCCCCCCATGTCCATCACGATCAGGTTCGGCATCTCCAATTGGGTGGCAAAGAATATCCCGCCGACCGCGCCAGCCGAAGGTCCTGAGAGCAGCGTCGCCGCGCCGTGTTCCAAGGCATAGCTGGCTGACATGATCCCGCCGTTCGACTGGGTGACGAGCACCTCCCGCTTCAGCCCTGCGCCGGCGAGCTTGTCCTGCAGGTGGTGGAGATATCGCCCCAACACCGGGCCGACGTAGGCGTTGACCGCCGTCGTGGATGTGCGCTCGTACTCGCGCACCTGGGGCAGGATCTCTGACGAGACGGAGACAAAGCACTTGGGGTGCTCCTCCAAAACGATCTCCCGGATGCGCTTCTCGTGCACCGGGTTGATGAACGAGAACAAGGTGCAAACCGCGATGGCCTGGACACCCTCGGCTTTCAACTGACGCACAGCCTGGCGTGTCTCCTCCTCGTCCAGGGGTGTGATGATCTCGCCCGCGTAGTTGAGCCGCTCCGTGACGCCCAGCCGCAGGTAGCGAGGGATGATGGGCGGCGGCGGGGTCAGCGACAGGTCCCAGATGTCCTCCTTGTGTGCTCGCCGCATCTCCAGCGCATCGCGGAACCCCTTGGTCGTGATCAGGCCAGTCTTGGCCCCTTTATACTGCAACATCGTGTTGGTAGCTACGGTGGTACCGTGCACCAGCAACTCGACTTTGCTCAGAAACTCGCCCAATCCCAGGCCGAACTCGGCGGCGGCCTTTTTCAGGCAATCGAACATCCCGATCGAAGAGTCAGCCGGCGTGGAGGGTGATTTGAAGATGTGCATCTCCCCTCCGCTGGTGATGACCACCGCATCCGTAAACGTGCCGCCGATGTCTATGCCTACTCGGTACGTTATATCGTTCATAGGTACTCCTCCCGAGAAACCAGGTTTTTCTGTAAGCAACGCGGCAAAACCTGGTTTCTTAAGCAACGCGACAAAACCTGGTTTCTTTCCGCTAGATCGCTCCTGCGCGTTTCCAGAGCGCCGTCGTCTCCTCGACCACCTTGCGGTGAATCTCCTCCTCGTCCACGTTGACCAGCTTGCCATCCTGGACAACCACCTCGCCATCCACCAGGACCGTCTCCACATCCGCGCCGTCCACGTCGTTGATGAGCGTATCGTAGAACAACTGTGGGAGGAGTGGCGAGGGTTGGCTTGGGTTGATGATGATCACGTCCGCCTTTTTGCCGACCTCCAGCGAGCCGATCTCTTGCTCCATTTGGAGTGATTTGGCGGCGTTGGTCGTCGCCAGGTCAATTGCCTGGAAGGGTGGGATGAGCATGGGGTTGTGGTGATGGACCTTGTGCAGCAGGTAGGCCATACGGACGTACTGGAAAATGTCGAGGGTAAAGAAACAATCGTGGCCCAGGCTGACCGTGATGCCCTCGTTCAACATATCCACCACCGGCGCGACTCCGCTGCCGCCCAGCATGTTGCTCATCGGCGTGTGTGAGACCTTGACGTCGTGCTCTTTCCAGATCGCGATCTCTTCCTCCGTCATATGGATACAGTGGACGGCCAGCACATCGGGGCCGAGGAATCCGGTATCGCGCAGCACGACCGGGGCGGTGCGCCCAAACTTTTCCACCACCATCGGCGGCGGGACTTCGGCGACGTGGATCACCAGCCCGGCCCCCAGGTCGGTGGCGATACCGCGCACCTGGCGCAACATCTCCTCGGAGGCGGTGAAGGCGGTGTGAACGCCGATGCGCCCCGTGATGCGACTGTCGGGCGCGTCTCGCCACTTTTTGAAAAAGCGCACGTTCTCATTGATCCCTGCCTCGGCGTTCTCCTTGTCGATACGCTCTGTCGACTCGTAGCAGATGACGGCGCGGCTGCCAAGCTCTCCGATGGCCTCGGCGGTCTTGTCCAGGCATCCGTCCACGACGCTGGCCGCCTCGACCATGTCGCACACGGTCGTGGTGCCGGTCTTGAGCATCTTGCCCGCGGCCCAGAGCGTCGTCCAGTAGATGCCCTCGAGGGTCGTCTGCTCCTCGATGTCGGGCCACCACCACTTGGTCAGCAGGTCCATAAACGACTGGAACTTTGAAAAGTCCACCGGCATATTGTGCCCCACGACGCTGGGCATGTGGGTGTGGGTGCAGATAAAACCCGGTGCGACGATCTTGCCGGTAGCGTCTATGACGGTGGGAGCGGTGTGAGCCGCCTCCACCTCGTCCCGCGGGCCGACGGCCACGATACGATTTCCCTCGATAACCACCGCGCCATCGGCAAAGACACGGCGGTCAGTGTCTTGCGTTCCTACCAATCCTCCTGCGATAAGTATGTCTGCCATTCGGTAACCTCCTTTTGTGTTTCGCGTTCAACGGCTGGGAGTTGGACGGCGCATTACTAACCGCACCAACTGCGCCTAGTCACCTCATCTGTTGTGTATTTCACATTCACTGCCTTCAAGTCGTCTTTGAAGATGCAAAGCACATCCTCAATCTCATGCGGTTCAAGTTGACCAAGTTCTGGAGGTAACTCCGACATTTCGAGTGTCCGGGCTTTACTCTCAAAGCCTAAGGCTCGCGCACCTTTCCGTGTTCCTGCATGGAGGTATACCTTTGTCGGTAGCAAACCCAGCTTTGCGCCGATACGCAGACTGGTATCATAAATGTAGAGTTCGCCAATACCGGTGATTCCCCCAACTCTTGTCTCGACCAGCGAAAACAGATCATCGAAACTCTTGGACTGCGCGATTGCTTTTGAATTCATCAACAGAACCCGACGCGCTTCTTCGAGAGCAGTCTTTTTGAGCCTATACTGATGCGAGTATCTCTTACCCTCGCTGTTGGTGGCAAGTGCCGCCTGTTCGATAGCCGACTCCAGCGAGGGTTGCTGCCGAAACCAATCTAATTCAGTCTGAGCTCGAGGCCGAATATCACGGACGTAGATGTGAGCAATGGCTTTCAAGTTCATATTTGATTCTCCGGTATTATGATTGAGTCAGCAGCAAGCGTCGTCCAACCAGTTATTAGTGACTCCAGTACACCTACGACACCCTTCTTTCAGACGGCAACTGTCCACGCCAGTTGCTTGGGAGGCCGCGATTTCTCCGTCTCAATCAAAGTACGCAAACCGAATCGCCTGCACCGGGCAGCTATCCCGGCATAGACCACAGCCATAACACCGGTCCGCGTCCGCGTGAGCCAGTTTGTCGTCGCCCACGTGGATCGCGTCGTAGACACAGGAAACCTCACACCGCTTGCAGCCGGTGCAGCGATCGAGGTCAATAATGGGCATCTGAGGCGTGGTGATGGCGACCAGTCCCCGCTCGCGCCGCGCCTCGATTCTGCGCAACGCCAGCCCGACGAAATCGCTCACGTCGCTGTAGCCGTGATCGGCGACCCAGCGTTCAATGTCCGCGATGATCTTGCTGAACGTGCGCGCGCCTTTCAAATGGCCTGCGGTCACCACGCCGACAAAGCTAGCGCCGGCCATAAAGTACTCGATGGCGTCCTCGGCGCGGGAGATGCCACCCACGCCGATAAGGGGAATAGAGACGTGTTGCGCCATCTCCAGGATCATACGTAGCGCGATAGGCTTGAGCGCTGGACCAGTCAGGCCGCCCGCCCCCCGAGGCCCGCCGAGCGAAGGCTCGCCGCTTTCGATGTCGATCTTGATGGCGGGACCAAATGCATCGGCGCAGGCGATTGCATCGGCGCCCGCCTCCTCGACCGCGGTAGCCCACTCGACGACGTTGGCGTGGAAGAGCGAGCTGAACTTGGCGATGACGGGCACGTCCACCGCCGCTTTCACGGCCTGCACGTTCGCCACATAGGGTGCGACGTCGTGCACCTCCGGCGGGGGCATCGTCATGCCGGGGAACATTGCCTCCAGGATCTCGCCCATGTGCGGGCAGACGGTGGGCATCTCGATCATGTCGGCCCCGGCAGCGACGGCGCGCTTGGCCAGGTCAGCGCCTTCGCCAGGGCTCAGCCCTGCCAATGAGGCGATGATGGGGATCCCTGCCTCTCGGGCGCGAGGCAACTCTCGCTCGAACCACTGCTCTGCCGGTAGCGTCGTGCCGAACACACAGTTGAGAAAGCCTCCCTCGACTCCGGCGAAACAGGGCCGCACGTCCTCCACCGCCTGCGCGACGATGGTCTTGGTGGTGATGGCAGCAACCCCTTCACCGCTGGTGCGGACGATGATGTCACCATCGGCGCCGTGGCAGCCGGCCGCCACGATGACCCGGTTGCGCATCGGAACGCCGGCGAGGGTCAGATTGGCATCTTGCATAGTTTTTGCTCCTGGCCGTGGAGAAACCAGGTTTTGTCGCGTTGCTTACACAAAAACCTGGTTTCTTGGCTATGCTCCCAACAGCAGTGCCAGAACCGCTTTTTGCACGTGCAGCCGGTTCTCGGCCTCATCCTGGATGACCGACTGGGGACCATAGATGACGTCTGCGGTCACCTCGTGGCCCACGGCGGCCGGCATACAGTGCATAAACTTGGCACTGGGCTTGGCGAGCGACATGATCTCGTCGTCCACGATCCACTTTTTGAACGGTTCAGGGTTCTGATTGTGTGGGACCGGGGCCTGCCAGTCGTATTCCGGGCCGGCGCGAAAGTCGGCTGGCATCACGTAGCTGTAGGCATTGACAAAGTCCGCGTCCTTGGCTGCCTTTTTCATGTCGTGGACGATCTCAATATCGGCGCCGCCTTCGCTGGCAAAACCTTTGGCCCGCTCAACAATGTCCTGCGGTGGGGTGTACTCTTCCGGGCAGGCCAGCACAAACTGCATATTGGGGATGCGCGAGGCCAGGTAGAGGCTGGATGTGACCAGCCCCAGCGGCGGGTTGTACTCGTGATAGGCCCAGGTCAACACGTACTTAGTGTTATCAAAGCTTCCCTTCTTTTCCAGCGCGGTCTGAAAGTCGGCCAGCGCCTGGAAGGGATGCTCGAAATCGGTGGAGGCGTTGAGCACAGGGATCTCGGCGATGCCTGCCGCCTCCTCCAGCGTGGATTGGGCCAGCAGGCGGGCGATGATGACGTCAAAGTAACGATCCATCACGCGGACGGTATCGCCCCAACTCTCCACGCCCGAATCAGACCAAATCTTGCCGCCGCTCAGATCCTGTGCGGCACCGCCAAGTTGGTGCATCGCCCGCCAGAAAGACATCCGGGTCCGGGACGACGGTGTCTCATAGATCATCGCCGCCGCCTTGCCACGCAAGATGTCGTCCTGGTGCTGCCCCCGAGAGACTCCCCGCTTCAGTTCCAGCGAAGTCTGGAGAATCAGTTCGATCTCTTCCAGAGAAAAGTCAGCCAGCGAGAGAACGTCACGGCCTTTAAGACCCAAAGCGCCCATTTTTAGCTCCTTTCTAATGTGTATTGTCTGTCACGTGATGTGCGATTTGATATTTGGGGTTTGTCATTATGTCAGTGTTTATTCATCCACCAGCCATTGGCGGCACAAAGACCACCACGTCGCCTTCGGATAGGGAGCGGTCAAGGTCAGTTGGCCCACGCGGATGGGCGCGGTTGACCAGCATCAATGCCAGTGGACCTGTGCCCGTTTCGAGTGGCGTCACCACTTGCTCAACGAACGGTGCGGGTAGCAGCTCACGCAGGACGTCCAGCAAGTCACGCAACGTGGCTCTGTCGGTCAGCGACAGCTTCAGGCTCTGATGACCAGCCAGCGTACGCAACGGTCCGGAGAACCGGACGGTGATCTGCATATCACGCGTGGAGTCCGAGTGCCGCCAGACGCTCGGGCGTGGGATGGCCTCGTTCGTCCCACCCGCGTGTCTCGTAATAGTCCCGCAGCAGCCTCGCAAAGTCCTCCCGCGTGAGCGGTTTGGCGTCCTCTGGAAAGTCCCCTGGCACCTCAAAGCAGATATCGGGCAGCCGATCCTCGCTTCCGTCAATCCCGGCCGCGAGGTTGTACAGCCGCTCCAGGTTCCAGATACCTTCGCCCAGCCGCATGAGCTGCTCCTCGGTGTAGCTCAAGCCGCTGGCGGTGTTTAGCAACGCCAGGAACTGTTCCATCGGCAGGGTGAACTCGGCAAACCGGCACGCGATGAGGCAAAAGATCGCGTTTACCTTGTTCTGAATCTCTGCCACCAGCGCCGCACGTCCCTCAAGACCGTCCATCGGTATCACGTCCATAAGCTCCATCCCGATGGGAGCACGTTTGTGGCACGCACCCCGGTTGGAAGTAGCAAAAGTGACGGCGATGCCGCGCATTCGTTCCGGCATCCAGGCGGCAAACTCCATACCTTTGACCTGCAAGGCAAAAGCCTCTGAACCCTGCCCGATCGTCTGCGAGGCGCGCCGGACGCCTTCAGCCAGCATATCGCCCAGGCCCTTCCGTTGGCCGATCATGTCTATCAACTTGATCGTGGCGTCGGCGTTGCCGAACTCTAGCGGCACGTCCCCCCCCAGCGCGTCTCGCGGCAGTATGCCCCGTTCAGCGCACTCCATTGCAAAGGCGACACAAACCCCCAGGGAGAGCGTGTCCATACCATACTGTTCAGCCTGATTGTTGGCTTTGAGCAGCATCTCGGGATCGTCGTTAAAACACAAGGAGCCCAGCGAGTACATCGTCTCGTATTCGGGGCCTCGGGTCCAGATCTCACCCCACCTGGTTTTCACCGGCTTGTGCAGCATACCGCAGTGTACCTGACAGCCCATACAGGCGATGGCACGGGTGGGGAAGCTGTCGACAAAGGCTTGCCCTCCGATCTCCTCCGCCTTCTCAAAGTGGGTCTGCCGGTGATATCGCGTCGCCAGGGCGTGTTTTTCGTTGACCAGCCCTATCGAGCCTCCCGTGCCAGTCCGCCCAAAAATGCCCAGTAGACTCCACGGATCAGATACATCCTCACGGAAGGTCTGGTAGGCCGCGTCCACAGCCGCTCCAAAAGCCTCTGGATCGCCCACCCTTACATCGCCGATACCGGCTACCCCCACCACCTTGAGGTTCTTGGAGCCGAATACCGCGCCCGCCCCACCTCGTCCAAAGGCCCGGGTCTCGGAGATCACGGAGGCGTACCGTATCCTATTCTCACCAGCCTGTCCGATGGCCAGGGTATGCAGATCATCTCGTCCGGAGGCGGCCTTTACCGCTTCCTCTGCGTCTCGAGCGGGTTCCCCTGCCAGCTTGGGGCAATCCACGATCTGTGCCCCATCGGGCGTAACCAGGAGGTAGACCAGTTGGTCCGCCTTACCCTCGATGGCGATGACGTCATACCCGGTGGCTTTGATAGCGCCTCCCATATGACCGCCTGCGTACGTGTTGATAATGCCTCCGGTGAGGGGAGATTTGGTGATGATGGCGGTCTGCGCAAACAGGGGGGCCAGCGTGCCGGTGAGCGGGCCTACGCAGATATAGATCTTGTTTTCTGGACCCAGCGGATCCGCGGTGGGGGCCACCTCGTCGCAAAAGAGCTTGGTGCCAAACCCCATCCCGCCGACCCAACGCTCGATGAAGGCGTCTCGCAACGGCTCTTCGGTTACCGTGCGCGTGCTCAAGTTGATCCGTAGCAGCTTTTTCCCATAACACTCAAACATCGCCCACTCCCTATTCACCTATGCTCAATGCGCCTGCAAAGCAATCCGCCACGCATTCGAACTGACCGTCGCAGGTATCACACTTTATCGCGACCTCTGACAGTGGATCCAACCAGATGCCGTCATAGGGACAGGCATCGACGCAGTCGCCACATCCGATGCACGCGTCATAATCTACCTTGACGATACCCTTTTCGGTGCGCACCAGTGCCTCGACCGGGCAGGCCGGCAGGCAGTGTGGGTCCTCGCATTGGATACATACCCGCGCTTGTGGCAGACCTGGCCAGCTTGAAACGATCCGCACCCCCGATTTGTTGGGGTTGAATAGATCAAAATGCACGAAGGAGCACTTTAGCTCGCA
>CAYUIS010000004.1:55240-69822 GCA_964444825.1 uncultured Anaerolineales bacterium
CCCAGCCGGACAAGCTCACCCTTGACCCGATCATAGACCGCCTGGTGCTCCGGCGTAGGCGTCAGTGTCTTTAGGTCGTACAACGCCTCGAATGGTAGTCCCTTGGGCGCTTCCTCAAACGTTATCTTGTCCTTATACTTTTCGTAGAGTTGCTCGACGATGGGCGCTGCTTGCTCCCGGGACATCCCCGCTGCTGCATGGGCTACCTCGGCAAACAGCCGCGCCATCAACGGGCTGACGTTGTTGTACCCCAACGGCTCTGCTGGTCGTGGTCCCGTAGCATTACTTCCGCTGGGGACGACCGAGAGTAGGAGGGCCGAGAACTCGTATGGATACTGATCCGACCCCGGTCTGCCCGCGGTTGTGTGGCTGGTGGTGGCGATGATGTGGCTGTTCCTCGCCACCGCCTGGTTCGCGAGGCTGCCAAGAAAGAGGGAGTGGTTGTTGGTCTGCTGCTTGTACTTGATATGTTGCGGGCCGATGTGGCACATCTCTGCCCCCAACATCATGGCGCCGATGAACGATGCCACCGCGACGATGGCGGTACCGGCCGGGTCACCGCCGTATCCACCGACCAGCGGGGTGAACGCCACATAGATCGGACAGCCATAGGCCAGGTAGTAGGCCATACGCGTCATTGTCACGTCGTCAACCTGCAGCTCAGAGAGCAGCACCATCGCCCGGGGATCGGTTTGCCGCAGACCCCACTCTTCGTTCGTGCACGCGATCTCGTTGAGGGCCATCACCGAGTGGCCGCAGATCGGCATACCGGGTCGCCCGGCCCGTCGTACTGCCTCCCGGGCCCACTGGCCATACAACACCGCCGCACGGCTGGAGAGGCCCGAGTTGGGTCGAATCATCAGCCCGTCCAGTTCCTTCAAGTAACCAGGCAGGAACAGACAGTCGATGATGCGCTCCTGGGCAAAGGCCTCGTTGAGCTTGACGAGCATATCCTCGTGCGTGTCTGCGTTGAACGGTCCGCTGAAGATAAAGGGCAGGCGCGTATCCTCGACCTCCCGGTGATGTATGGTGACCACGTCCTTGCCTTGCCCCATAGGCACCTGTGTGGGCGCGAATCGCAGGGTGTGCTCGATCTCCTGTGGTGTGAATTCGATGACGCGCCGGCTGTTGGCGCTGTAGAATCCAGCGGTGAGCAGCAGTTCCTTGCCCGCAGCCCAACAGCGATCTGCCAACTCGTCGTCGAGATTGACCAGAGATTTGCCATCCCAGCGGACGTCGTACTTTTTCTGAAGCTTGATGACATTGGCGGCGACCCGTGTCATCAAAAAGTCATTGGCCTCCATCAGCGGGCCGGTCTCGGCACGCTTGGCTACTTCCTTAAAGTTCATGTCGTCTCTCCTTCTAGCGGCTGTCCAGGACCTTTACGGCCTCAACTGCGTCACGGGCGAAAGCGTCCGCGCCGATTTTGTCTGCCCAGGACTGGGTCACCGGCGCGCCGCCGACGATGATATAGTATTTCTCCCTGATCCCCTTGTTCTGCAGCAATTCGACCACATCCCGTTGGAATAACATCGTCGTTGAGAGAAGGGCCGACATGGCAATGATGTCGGCCCCGAGCTCCTCGGCGGCTTGAATGAACCGCGTGGACGGCACCTCGACGCCCAGGTCGTGCACCTCGTAGCCGTTTGCCTGCAGCATAGCGCCGACGACGGTCTTTCCAATGTCGTGGATGTCGCCCTCGACGGTGCCCAGGACGACCGTTCCCTTCTTCTCAAGCACGCCGCCGCTGGCCTTCATTGCCTCCTCGATCACCGCCATGCCCGTCTTCATTGCATCGGCGGCCATGACGAGTTGCGGCAAGAAAATCTCCATACGGTCAAAGGCCTCGCCCAACTCACGGATTGGCTGAGCAAAGCCCTTTTCCACAGCCACCAACGGATCCAGTCCGGCTGCAACGGCCTCTTGCGCTGCGGTGGCCGCGGCGTCTCGGTCATAGTCCTTGATGCTGGCCTGCATCTTGGCATAGATCTCTTCAGCAGTTCCCATGTGTTTGCCTCCCGGATGATACCTAATCGATAAGGCGTGAATTGTGATGGGTGAGGGTCTATCCAATCACCGATCACGTCTTGTCACGTCTTACGTCTTGCTCGCCTTCGTTCCATACAGCTCCAGTTGCTTGCCAATTCCCCTCTCAACCGCCAACTGATACACGTTGCGGCAGACGCAGAGGTCCTCGGTGCCCATACCGATGGGCGAGAAAAAGATACGCTCATCGGGTGTCTCTCGGCCCGGTTTTTCGCCGCACACGATAGCGCCCAGTTCAGCGATGTCCTGTTCTTGGATCTTCCCCTGGGCAATCATAAGGGCGACGATGGGCGTTTCGCGATGGAGCACGTGCTCAAGGCCGTCGACGACAACCTTGTCCGAGTTCTCGACCACGGCGAACTCTTCCTCCTGGTAGGAACCAACGGCAGCAAAGTAACTGCCGGGCTTTATCCAGGCATCCTTGACAATCGGCTCGTCAGCCACGGTCACCGTGACGACGACGTCCGCATCCCGCACGGCGGCCTCGGCGGTTTCCACGGCGCGAACCTGCATCGAGAGCCGCTCGCTCATCTCGGCGGCGTACTGCTCCGCAGTGTCGTGGCGAATATCAAACACGCGCCCCTCTTCCAAGCCCGGAAGCGCAACCTTTAGCGATTCCAACTGCGTTCGGGCCTGTACCCCCGCGCCGATCATCGCTACCGACGCACAGTCGGGACGGGCCAGGTACTTGGCCCCCACGCCGGTCACTGCGCCGGTGCGCATCGCGCTGAGCAACGTGCAGTCCATGATGGCCAGTGGGATGCCCGTCTCAGAGTCGTTCAGGATAAAGAACCCGGTTGCGCGCGGCAACCCGTAGCGGATCGGGTTCTGCGGAAACCCGGCGATCCACTTGATGCCAAAGGCGTTATAGTCACCCCCGACAAAAGCAGGCATTGCGTTCCCCCGGCCGCGCTCGCGCTCGCCCATATCGAGCACGACTTTGTGGGGCAGGATGGTCTGGCCCATGTGGTGCAGCCGGAAAGAGTCCTCGACAGCATCCATCACCATGGCCATATCTACCCCTGTGGCGCGGACATCGGCCTGGGTCAAATACAAGAATTTGATATCGTCCATAGGATAATCAGCTCCTGGGTGTAATACGCGATACGTTGGAACTGGCAACCGGTTTGTGCTTTACGTCTCGCGGGCTTCTACCTCGCGCACGATGTGCTCCAGTTCTGCTTCGACGTTGTCGGGAAGGGGCGCAACCTGATGCTCGGCCAAGATCTGCTCCACTTTTCTGTGGGCACGATCCGCAACCCCTTCACTGCCTGCCTCTTCCCACCTTTCTCGCGTCTGGCGATCACTCAGAGATGGAAGAAAGTGTTCCCTCTCAAGGAACTGCATCGTGTGGCGTTGGCTGAGAAAGTGACCGCCGGGCCCCACCTGGTCGACAATGTCGACTGCCAGCGTCATTTTGTTGACGTCTACGCCTTCCAACACGCGGTAGAGCCCGCCGATAATCTCGTCATCGATGACCAGGCTTTCCTTGCTTACGGTCAGTGCTCCCTCCATTGTGCCAGGGTAGAATATCTTGTTGACGCCGCCCAAGGCAGCCATGGTGAGCACCGTGGCCTTTTCGTAGCCTGCCTGGATGTCCAGCAGCTTTGAGTCGGTGGCTGAGGCCGTGCCCCGGCAGGGAATGCCGTAAAAGTGGGCGATCTGCGCGCTGGCGACGTTGATCAACCCCATCTCGATAGCCCCGATGGCGATGCGACCGACACGCATATCCATAATCGAGCCACACGTGCCGTACCAGACCGGGTTGCCGGGATTGGCGAGCTGGATGATCGTGATGCCGCTGATGACGTCGGCCGTCTGCTGCGCCAACAGGCCGGCCAGCGTCACCGGTGACGTGGCCCCCGCCTGCGGCTCGCTGGTCACGTCGATAGGCAGGCCATACTTGGTGAACTCGATCACTCCCTCGGTCTGATCGCGATCGTGGTGGAGTGGGGCGACCGGGTTGTCGGTGGTAAAGGTATAGGGTCTACGTCGCAGTTCGTCCTCGCCACCTGCCACGAGGGCAACCATACGTAGACAGTCCTCGGCCATAATCCGTTCACGAGACGTTGCCTTGATCACCTTGCTCGAGTTACGCACCGATTCCAGGTAACCATAGACGTGGGTCGCGCGGATGGGCACCCCGTCGATCTGCGGCATGATTGCCCCGGAGTGAAGCAGGTGATAGTTGGGCAGCGCATCAGCCAGTTTGATCAAGTCACCGACGTCCTCCAGCGTCGTCCGATGCGTGGTGCCGGTGACATAGTCATAGCAGTTGAGCCGACCGATCATCGGCTCGTAATGCAGGGAGCGGGTCGAGACACGCACATTGTTGGCCGGATCGCGCGCATAAATGGTGAAGGATGATGGCGCGCGTTTTAGCGCTTCTTCAACCACGTATCCTGGAATCCGACAGATCATTGTCTCGTCATTCACCCACGCACCGGCCGTGCGTAGCAGATCGCGTGCGGCTGGCGCCTTGACCAGCACGCCCGTGTTCCACAGCATGTCCAGCGCTGCCTGATGGATGTCGTCTATTTGTTCGTCGGAGAGGACTCTTAGTTGGGGTCGAAAAGTCACAGTAGGCTCCTGTCACGCGTGCCCACTCCCCACTGTCCTGTACCCTTGGTCCTTCGTCCAAAGGCGAAGGGCGGACAGTACGGGGCCAGGGCTGGGGGAGGGGCACGGGGATGTCTGGATCGGGTGTTACATCGTCACGATGACGCGGTACGTGTCAGGCTGCAATGCGGCCTGCAAACCCTCTTCCAGCCTGTCGAAAGGCAGCACCAACGAGATAAAGGGCTTGAGGTCGATTGCACCTTGAGAGATCATGCGCACGGTCTGGCGTACCTCCTCCCTATTCTGACTCATCGTACCGGTCAGTACAATCTCCTTGCTGTGGAAGGGATTGGGATCGATCGTGATCTTGGTGCCACGGGGGTGAATGCTCGCATAGACGTGGATTCGTCCCCCCTGCGCGACTGCATCGATGGCCTGTTCCACCGCCTGGGCCACGCTGACCGCGCAGAATATCACGTCTGCCCCCCGACCGCCGGTCAACGCCTTCACCTGCTCGGCAAAGGGTTTCTCAGTAGGGTCAAAAGCGGCGTCGGCTCCCATTTTCTCAGCAAAGGCCCGGCGTTCGGGATTCGGCTCGCTGACGAGAACGCGGGCGCCGATCTGCTTGGCCAAAGTGAGGTGGAGCAGGCCCATGATGCCAGCGCCAACCACGACGACGTTATCGCCTCGCCCGACGCGGGCCACGCGCACGCTGCGCAGCACACAGGCCACGGGCTCTGAGAGGCAGATCTCCTCATAAGGTGTGTCGTTGTTGGCCTTGTAGATCTGATAGTCATCCAGGAGGATGACCTCCGCCAGGCCAGCGGGGCCTGGGACGTCGGTCTCACGGAATGGCTTGCGATTGTTTTCGCAGATGTTGTCCATGCCGCGCCGGCAGGATTCGCAATAGCCGCAACGGGTCAGGGGCGAGGCCATGACCCGGTCTCCTATCTGGGCATCGCTAAACACCTGGCTGCCCAGTTTGATCAGTTCGCCCGAGACCTCGTGACCACCGGCCACCGGGTAGAACTTTTCCTGACCGGAATACATCCGTTGCTCCCACGTACACAGCGCACATGCCTTTACCTTGACAAGCGCCTGTCGAGGACCGGGCTCAGGGATAGGCAGTTCGTCGAAGCGGAGCTGCTTTGGCCCGACAAAGACCGTTCGTTTATAGGTTTCAGTCACTGATTGCTCCTTATGTTGGTATGACCAGAACCCGGGGTTCTGCAAGAAACCCGGTTTCTGGCTATTTGAGGTGCTCCAGAGCAGCGTCCACCGTGGCGTTCTCGTGGACGATAGCCGCGATGGCCGCCGTCATCTTGTCTGGCGCTGAGTAGCGCCAGATGTTCCGGCCGACCGCGACGCCACTGGCACCAGCCTGCATTGCACCGTGAATGCCGTCCAGTAGATCGCGGGGGTCCTTTGACTTGCTGCCTCCCAGGACGACGAAGGGCACGTGCACCTGTGCGACGATCTTGCGGAAACTCTCCACGTCGCCAGAGTAGGCGGTTTTGATAAAGTCCACCCCCATCTCTGCTCCAATGCGACAGGCGTGGCCAATGTTCTCCGGCGTCCACATCTCGGCCGGATTCTCGAACCCGCCTGGCAGCATCTCGGCCATCACGGGCACGTTCCACTCGGCACATTGAGCGACCAGCTCGGACAGATATGGCAATGTTTCCGATTCATACATGGAGCCCGGCATACCCATACTACCGACAGCGTCGGCGCCCACGCGCAATGCGTCGTAGACGTCGTACAGCAGTTGGCTGGGGCCAGGCTCTTTGGCCAGTTTTGTGTTGCCGCCATCGACGCGCAGCACAATCCCCATGTCTCCGATCTCTTTGGCAAACCGCGTGACGACGCCATAGGTCGTCAATACGGCATCTGCGCCACCGGCGCGAACCTTGCGGAGAACCTCCCCTGGGTTCTCCAGGCCTTCCATATTGCCGAATGCGCCCGGATGGTCCATCGCTACGATGAGCACCTTGCCATCCTGGCGGAAAATGTGATTCCAACGGTGTGTCTTTAAGCCTAGCATTGTTTTCTCCTTATCGTATTTGTCAAGCCGTGTGACGTTTTCCACTATCCAGGAACACCAGCTCTGGTCCGCCGTCTGGCTTTGGCCGTAGGGGCCTCCCTTGTGGCAGCCTCCTGCGAGCCGCCGCCATAGAAGCCTGACGGGCAGACGATAACCGGTGTTGCCACGACCTATGAAAGTGAGCGGGTGGGTCGACCGCTACGAACAGAGTCGACCCACCCACATCTAACACATTGAGCAAACTGTCAGATCGACCACTTGAGATAGTGAAAGCGCGTGGTCGATCAGAATAGCCCGGTCTTGATGGCCTCGCCCGTCTCTGCGTTCAGGCCTGGCCAGATCGGGATCGAGCCCAGTACACCAACCAGGATCACGACGATCATGATCGTCGTAGGCGACACGTTCTTCTTGGTCAACAGCCACCAGATGAGCAGCACCAACAGCAGCGGCAACAGGTTGGGTATGATGCTGTCCAGGATGGCCTGAACCTCGAAGGGAGTTCCACCGATCCTGAAGGCGACTGACGTGGAGAGGCTGACGAACTGGACGACCAGCGCTCCCATGACCCAGTTGCCCAGCACGCCAGCGCCGGTGATGACGCGGTTCAGCGTGCCGCTCCTGAGGATGTTGGTGACGGCCGTGCGCCCCTGCTTATACCCCTGCCAGTAGAGGAACCAGCCGCCGCCCCAGATGCCGATGGCTACCAGGACGAAGTAGACGATAGGGCCAAGGAGGTTGCCTCTTGTTGCCCCCTCCATATTCCCCCCCAGCGCGATGCTGATACCTAGGGCCAATGCGATGGGGATCAGGATACCCTGCTGGAGCGTGTCGCCGATGCCGGCCATGGGGCCCATCAGGCCGGTCTTGACGCCATTGATGGCGTCGTCGGTAATGTCGGCCCCGGCTGCCCGCTCCTCCTCCATGGCGATGACTGCGCCGTGGATGATGCCACCTACGTCCGGCTGGGTGTTGAAGAAGACCAGGTGGCGCTTCAGGGCGGCGCTGATGTCCTCTTTGGTCGTGTACAGCTTTTTGATGATGGGCGTCATGCTATGGGCAAAGCCCATACCCTGCATGCGCTCCCAGTTATAGGTGGAGTGGGAGAAACAGAGCCAGCGTATGAAGGACTGGAAGACGTCCTGGCGGGTGAGCAAGCCGGGGGCCTTGCGCTCCTCCGCAGTCCCTTCGGCCGCTCCGCCGCCGAGTCCTTCGGTGAACAGCACGTGCACGAACGCGACGGCAGCGCCGATGATGGCGAACAGAATCAGGTTCATCCCACCACTGGCCATTGTGGTGATGGCAAAGCCGACAAAGAAGTAGGGCCACACGTTGCCCTGGAACAGGAACTTGAGGTTCAGGGCAATACCCAGGGCAGATAGCATACCACTGGCAGCATACAGCCCGCTCATCACCCAGATAGCGTTACCCGCGAACCAGCCCAGCATGGCCGCGACCGCCCCCGAGCCCAGATACGCGGCGAGCATCACCGGTATGGCGTAGATGACGAACAAGAATGGCTGCGAGTAGATATAGTTGCTCCTGGCGACCTTATCTACGTCCCCTTCCTCGGCGAAACGATCCGCCCAGTGGGGGATGATGGAACATAGGGACATGCGCAATGACCATGTCAGGCCGCCCAGCAGCCCAAGCGGCGCGGCCACGGCCAGCGCCCCTTCCACGCCCAACCCACCACCTAACGCCAGGGCGGTGCCCAGGTAGCCTGCCAGGCCGGGATCGCCCGGCAGTGAACCACCCGCCGAGATCCACCCCAGGTAGAGCACGTTGATGTTGGCGCCGATAGCGACGCCTTCGCCCACGCGCCCTGTCACGATGCCGACCAGCGCCCCGGCGACCAGCGGGCGGTACAGCACCGTAAAGCCGAGATTGGCAATCCAGGGCGACATGGACAGATAGTACAGGATGCCGATGATAAGGGCCATGAGGAGGCTTACGCGTGGGGGCTCTTGCACCTCCGGCGCAGCCTTGACCACGGCAACGCTCACCACCATCAGCAATAGGCTGATGCCCATCGCAATGCCGACTTGCTTCCGATTCCTTTTCATTGAGGATTCTCCTTCCTTTCGATTAGATTGATCTCGTAGGGCCGCCCTTGTGGCGGCCTCCCCTCGATAACAGACTATAGCTTACTGGCCAGATCAGCAAATGACTTTGATTTCTCACCTGGCACGGTAAGGAGGGTGATCTCTACACCCTGTTCCAATAGATACTTGAGGATGACGATCTCTTCTTTCGACGCGGCAATGTTCTTAAAGATGTTCTTGCGCCCTGGCCCACTGCCGATGCCACCGATGTTAAGTGCGCTGAACGCTAGCCCTCCATCGTGTAGCTGTCGTGCCGTCTGGGGCGATTTCATCAGCACCATCGTGGCTCCCCGGTTGGGCGCGTTCTCACCCAGGGCATCGATGCCCTCCTGGATCGAGAGCACATCCACCTCGAGGCCCGGCGGCGCGGCCAGGCTCAGTACCTCCTGCATGAACGAATCCGCCGCCACGCCGTCATCTACGATGACAATGCGGGTGAAACGCCGGTGCTTGCACCACACGGCGATCACCTGCCCGTGGATCAGACGATCGTCGATCCGAACCAGCCCTAATTCCTCGATAATTCACCTCCTTGTTATACGAATACCTGCACACTGACTACCTATGCAGCATCGGCCCCAAGTTCTTGACCGATTCCTGCCCTGCCCGGGTGATTTCCTCTGCCAGATCTGATAGCGAGGCGTCATCGCGCGACATGATCAGCTCCAGCAACATCGGAAGATTCGCGCCGGTCACACACTCTACGTTGTCCTTAAGGACCTGGCGGGCGGCGACGTTATACGGCGTGCCACCAAACAGGTCGATAAGTATCAACGTTTCCTCCCCCTCGATCGGCCGCAGTGCTGCTTCGAGCTTTTCTCCAAAACCTTCCGGGCTATCTTCGGGGAGAAGGGAGACGGAATACAGACTCTCCGTCGCGCCAACGATCATCTCGGCAGCGCGGAACAGCGCGTCGCCGAGGTCGGCGTGAGAGACTAGCACGATGTTGATCATAGAGACGCTACTCCTGTTCGTCCAAGTGCATACCCAGCCGATACCACTCCCCGCAGTAGGAGGCGAGGGCAAACTCGACCACCTCCCCTGTGTCCAAAAAGGTCGTGCGCTCCGTGCGCAACACAGCCGCGGGATAGGTGAGATTCAGCAACTCCATCTCCCGCTGGTCTGCCAGGGCAGCGTATACCTGTTCCTCAGCGTGCATCAGCCTCAGGCCATACTCTCGGCGCAGAAGCAGAAACACCGATTCCTCCGCCAAGTTGTGCTGCAATATCTGCGGGCACAGTCGATGGTTGAGGTATATGATGTGAAGAGCCAACGGAACGTCGTTGATCAGACGGAGCCGCTCCAGCCGCACCACTTCGTTATCAGAGTCCGGCTGATAACCCATTGCTCCGACTATGGCGGGCGGCGGGGACATGAGCAGCCTGGCGTCGAGCAAGTGGTTGGAGGGATTGACGCCCTCGCGGCGGGCGTCTTCGGAGAAGCCCGTCAGCGAAACCCTGATGGTGACCTGGGATTGGGGTTTGGTCACGAAAGCACCGCGGCCTGGCACTGTTCGAATCAGGCCGGTGAGATTCAGGTCACGGAGAGCTTCACGGACAGTCGTGCGGCTGACGTCAAATTGCTCGCAGAGTTGCCGTTCGGAGGGGAGCACGTCGCCAGGACAAAGCACCCCTGCGGTTATCTGGGATGCAAGCAGGTCCCTTAGTTGGAGGTAGAGAGGAGTTGGACTTTGCTGGTCAAGGCCCACCGATTGCCTCCATATGGAGCCGGATCGTAGAACCGCCACACAAACGCCTGGTACGTACCAGTCACTACCGTGATTCTATCACAAATCCCTGACGCTGTCAAATAGGCATACATCGGACCTGCCTGGTCAGGTCTGGTACGTACCAGACTTGACCGGAATGTCATCTGTGCTATAATCCTTTTCCTTGTCGTGGATCATTGAGATAGCATATCAGGGCGGCTTTTTCTGGAGGAATATGGAGATGACACAAGGGCAGGCTGACGCGAAGCAGTCCTGGACACGAGAGGACCTCGTGATCGTGTCAATGCAGGCCGAGAACGCAGCAGATGCAATTACCCAGTTGGGTGCACGGCTGCAGATGGGAGGCTTTGTGAAAGACTCCTGGGTGCAGGCCACGATTGAGCGAGAGAAAACTTTCGCAACGGGCCTCCCCATACCGGGGATCGGGGTAGCGATTCCCCACACGGACGCAGAGCACGTCCTCCGGCAAGCCATCGCGGTCGGTGTGCTGGAGAAGCCGGTGGCATTCGGGGAGATGGGCAGCCTGGACAGTATGGTGCCGGTGCGGATCGTATGCGCGCTGGCGGTGGCTCACTCCGAGTCACTGATCATCATGCTGCAGCAACTGGTGGAGATCTTTCAGTGTCCAGACTTACTAAGCCAGATCGCTGAGGCACAGAGCCCGGCGGAAATCGTGGCGGTCTTTGAACGTCATCTCGGAATCGGATAGAAGCTCGTGGATGCGTAACCTTGACGGAATGTGCAGACTATGATGTAATAGGAAAAGACGATAACATATGCAGGGGGAGTGATGGCAAAGAAAACAGTAGCCGTGATCTGCGGCGCCTCCATAGCAACCAGCACGATCATCGCGGAGAAGCTGAAGCAGATCTTCGAGGAAGAGAATATAGACGCAGAGATAAACAAGGGCTTGACAGCGGACGCGGACAAATTGGCCTCGAATGCTGACTTGATCGTTACTACCGCGTTCCTACGCACCGACTACGGCGTACCCGTGGTGAACGGCGTGTCCTTCTTGACCGGGGTGGGTGTCGAAGAGGCAGTACGACAAATCCTAGAGATCCTGAGAAAGTAGAATGCTGCAGAAATCAGATGACGTTATCCTTCTGGTAGGAGCACGTTGATGCCAGAAATCACATTGACTATCCAAAACAAAGTGGGCCTACACGCCCGGCCCGCCGCGCTGTTTGTTCAGACTGCCAAGCGATTTGATTGTGACATCAGGGTCACCCACGACGAGCGGGAGGCAAACGCTAAGAGTATTCTGAATGTGCTGACCCTGGGAGCCAGCCATGGCTCGGTGATCACTATCTACGCCGAGGGAGGGGACGCTGAACATGCACTGGTCGCATTGGAGACCCTGATCGGGGACGACTGTGGGGAGGGCGGGTGAAGACACTGCGCGGCATCGCTGCCTCGCGTGGAATTGCCATCGGCCCCTCCTTTCGCTTCCAGCGAACGGATCTGAGCTTTGACCGCTGCACCGTGGAGGACCCAACTGCCGAGTGGACGCGCTTCCAGGCTGCGCTGGACACGGCCTGCGTGCAACTATCAGATGTGTCCGCCAAAGCAGAGGCGGAGGTCGGGGCCGAGCAAGCCGCCATCTTCCAGGCCCACACGATGATGCTGGAAGACCCTGAACTGCTGAACGCAGTGCAGACGATCATCGAAGGGCAATGTGTCAACGCCGAGGCCGCGTTGAGTGACGCCATCGAGATGTACGTGCAGATGTTGGAGGCACTAGACGACAAGTACCTCAGTGCCCGGGCCGCCGACGCGCGTGACGTCGTGACCCGCGTTCTGTGCATCCTCATCGGTGTGACTGAATCCCCTGCCGCTGGGCTGACCACGCCCTCCATCATCCTAGCACGCGACCTGACCCCCTCTGACACGGTGCTACTGGACAAATCGCTAGTACTGGGCCTTTGCACCGCTGAGGGAGGCGCGACCTCCCACACAGCCATCCTCGCTCGGGGACTAGGACTGCCGGCTGTCGTGGGGACCGGACCGGACATCATGGAGGTGCCCGACGGCACGATGTTGGCACTGAGTGGCACCGACGGTGTGCTGTTGGTGAACCCAGACGAAAAGACCGTGGAGGCGTATCGGGGACAGCAGACGGCTACCGCCGTGATACTGGCGCAGGCCCAGGAGGAAGCTCTTGAGCCTGCCATCACCCGTGATGGTCATCAGGTCGAGGTGGTCGCCAATGTCGGCAACGTGGAGGGAGCACGGACAGCATTGGAAGCTGGTGCAGAGGGCATCGGCCTGCTGCGGACCGAGTTCCTTTACCTGGAACGAAACTCACTACCCGATGAGGACGAGCAACATCGGGCTTACCGGGCTATCGTGGACGTGTTTGGTGACCAGCCGGTCATTCTGCGCACACTGGACGTCGGCGGCGACAAGGATCTACCCTACCTGGACTTGCCCCTGGAAGCGAATCCCTTTCTGGGCGTGCGGGCGATCCGGCTGTGCCTGGCGCAGCCCGAGCTCTTTCGTCCACAACTGCGGGCGGCGCTACGAGCCGGTGCTGGGCGCAATCTCAAGTTGATGTTCCCTATGGTAGCGACGGTCGCCGAGGTGCAGGCGGCCCGGGCTTTCTTGGAGGAATGCCGCACAGAACTGCTTGCCCAGGGACAGTCAGTGGCTGAGGATATGGAAGTGGGAATCATGGTCGAGGTCCCCGCCGCCGCGCTGATGGCTGACCGCCTGGCAGCCGAGGTGGATTTCTTTTCCATTGGCACGAACGACCTGAGCCAGTATACACTGGCAGCCGATCGTACCAATGCGCAGGTTGCCGCCCTGGCAACAGGATTCCAGCCCGCTGTGCTACGCCTCGTGCGGGATGTCATCGTCGCTGCCCACGCCCAGGGCAAGTGGGTCGGGCTGTGCGGTGAACTGGCCGGAGAGCCGCTGGCACTTCCCATCCTACTCGGTTTGGGGCTCGACGAGTTCAGCATGAATCCACCGGCTATTCCCTTGGCCAAGCAGATCATCCGTGATCTCATGCTGGACGAGGCCCGCGAGGTAGCTCAGGCCGCGCTGGAATTGGACAGCCCAGATGGGATAAAGGCGCTGGTGCGAGAGCGAGTACCCGCCGCCAACGTGGGATAGTCGTTTTCTTCCTCGGACGCCAAAGGGCCACAGGTCCCGATCCAGGCGCTGCCCGCCGGGGCTTTGACAAGGAGACCCATATGTCGCAGAGTGCTGATCAGCAGTCTCGCTTTTTGCCCTACCTCACGACTGAACATGTGGCCAACCTGCCCAAGGAGCAAGCGGTTGTGGTCCTACCGATTGCTTCGATCGAGCAACACGGTCCCCACCTGCCGATCTACACCGACAGTATTATCGTTCAAGAGGTCCTCAACCGTACCCTGGCGCTCCTGCCCAAAGGCTCGCCGGTCTGGGTTTTGCCTCTGCTACCCTATGGTCGAAGCAACGAACACGCCGGTTTTGCCGGAACTGTGACCTTGACCTCTGAGACGCTGATCCGGGTACTCAAAGAGATCGGCGCCAGTGTTGCCCGCAGCGGTTTCAAGCGTTTTGCCATCTTGAATGGCCACGGCGGCAACACCGAGATCATCGATTTCGTGATCCGGGACATTCGGGAGCAGACTGGCCTGCTGGTCTTTGCACTGCACCTGTACTTGCGGGTGGCGGTGCCTGTGCAAGAATTGACCGAGGCTGAGAAAACCTACGGGATCCACGCGGGCGACGTAGAGACCTCTATCCTTCTCAAGTGTCGCCCCGATCTGGTGAGAATGGAGCTAGCGCCGGCCGACCTGCCCACTCACCTACAGCGTATGGAATCTCCCCCGTTTATGGGCCCTCTTACTTTCGCCTGGTTGACCCAGGATATCACACCTACTGGCGTGTTGGGGGATGCGACGGCGGCCAATCCGGCTAAGGGTGAGCGTTTTCTCGACGACGCGGCGCGCCAGACGGCCGATTTGTTGCAAGAGATCTGCGATTTCCGCTTTGCTGACGCCGAATAGATGCCCTGGCTGACGACTTCAATGCGGCAGGGTGTGGCTTTGGACTCTGGCGAAAGGCGCCAGTAGGCGTCGTGGCTCACAGCCTATACCTGGGTTGGCCAGGG